>JAJQIE010000144.1 GCA_021199395.1 Lachnospiraceae bacterium
TGATTCCAATGGCAATCCGGATTCTGACAGCGGTGACCGGGGGTTCGGCAATGGCGATTCCGGGGCCGACGATGACGGTGATACTTACGGGGAACCCGAATATCGGGGAGATGGCTCCGGCAATGACAATTCCGGCGGTTCTGACACCTACGGGGAAGGAGGATTTATCTGATGGGAAAGCCTGACAGAAAAGAAATCAAATGCTATGCGCGCTGTGTGCTGAAAAACAGGCATGCTGTCCTCGCCGGGATTACTCTGCTTCTCACAGTGCTGAATCTGGCCCTGAGCTCCCTTTCAATGATGGCTGCCCCATCCGGCAACGGAATATTAAGCGCGCTGATTTATCTGGGATTCTCGCTTCTGGTCAATATCATCTATTATATCCTTCTCGCGGGGCTGTATCGGATCTATCTGGACATCTGCGAAAACCGCGCTTTTCGCTGGACGGATCTGTTTTCCATGTTCACAGAGCATCCGGAGCCAGTGGCAATCTACTCCGTCCTGCAGTTTATCGTAACCTATGTGTTTATGCAGGTCGGACTGTGGTGGCTGGACGTCATGATCGAATGGCTGTTTTACGGTCAAAGCGGATTTCCCCTGCTCGCTACTGTCACAGTCCTCCTCGCTGCTGTCCTCTTTGTCTGTCTGGAGATATCGTTCTCCATGACGCTGTTTGTCCATGCGGACGATCCGTATCTGTCCTTTAAGGAGATGATGCAACAGAGCTGGAGCCTCATGGACGGTATGCGGCTTTCCTACCTTTTCATGCAGCTTAGCTTCATCGGGATGTACCTGCTTGGAATTCTCTCATTCGGCATTGGGTTCCTCTTCGTAGAGCCATATGTATATACGACAAAAGGGTATTTCTTTAAAAAAATCATATCCCCTGCCTGATGAGAGTTATCAGAGATTATTTTTCGCACAATTCCCGTACCACCTCGCCCGCAAGGATCAGACCTGCCACTGCCGGCACAAAGGCATTGCTTCCCGGCACCTGTCTGCGCCGCGGACTTTTTTCATCGGTATCCGGCATATCGGCAGAGCTTTCACAGGAGCTGTCTGCCATGCCCTCGCCCGGCTGTATGGGCGACTCCCTGGAATATACGACCTTCAGTTTCTTAATCCCGCGTTTTTTCAGCTCCCGGCGCATCACGCGCTCCAATGGGCAGATGCTCGTCTCATAAATATCCGCAACTTCAAACGCGGACGCATCCATTTTGTTTCCCGCGCCCATGCAGCTGATGATCGGCGTTCCGGTTCTCTCTGCCTGCTCGGCCAGCTCCAGCTTCCCGGCCACAGTGTCTATCGCATCCACGACATAATCATATTGTGAAAAGTCAAACTGACCGGCACTCTGCGATGTGTAAAAGAGCCTGTATTTATTGACCCTTGCTTCCGGATTGATCAGCCGGATCCGTTCTTCGGCGACGTCCACCTTGTATCTTCCAATCGTATTCTGAAGCGCAATAATCTGACGATTTAAGTTCGTCAGACATATTTTATCATGATCAATCAGGTCAAGCGTCCCAATGCCGCTTCTGGCCAGCGCCTCTACCGTATAACCGCCGACCCCGCCGATTCCAAACACCGCCACTCTCGCGCGGAAAAGCTTTTCCATCCCCTGCTCTCCGAGAAGGAGCTCCGTTCTTGAAAACTGATTCAGCATATTCTCCCCCTTTTTCATACCTTATTGATATGTAATATATTACGCGAACAGGATATACCGGCAAATATTAATTGTCAACAGGAACTTCTGACGCTGCCGCAAAAACGAGCAGGAGCCGAAAAAACGTCTCCTGCCCGTTTCTCACAGTTGGAGTATCTTACTTCCCGTTAAAGGTCATGCACTCTGTCTCCTCGCAACTGCAGGCGGACGCGCCGGAAATATCGACGTGATCCGCGCGGCAGACGCAGCTGTTATTGTATTCACAGTTCACCGCCTCGCACTGAATCTGAATCGTGCGTTCCGGAGTACCGCAGCCGCAGGAGCCTTTCGCGCTCTCCTCTGTTCTCTCATGGAAGCTCTCGCAGCAGGTATCCTGACAGACCTGCGCGTGCTCTCCTCCCACCTCAATATCTCCTTTGCAGCAGTACATGGAATCATTGTATCTGCAGTTTTTTGCGGAACATACCAAAGCCGGCATAATGCTACCTCCTTTTTCTGTATACAGCCCCCGCGCGATTTCACCATACTCAACCTGGCAGACGGAATATTCCCTCGCCGGATTGCAGCCATAGTCTCTGATCATGTGACGTCATGGAAATTCCGTTACAGGTCACGCCTTGACCAAATTTACGCTATTTCTGTCTCTACAGGTGTGACCTGCAACGGCATCCGGCCATTTAAAATCGCTTCGCGATGGGCCGGATGCCCGAACGCTCTATGTCTTCGCCCATGCCACGCAGCAAGTGCGTAGCATAGGTGTGAACAGTAACGAAATTCCTCTTTTCCCGGATGACGGCTCTCGATTCGATGCGTACGGGCTGATGCGTTAGATTGCAGAAAATAGTATTTGCATATCCGCTGTAATTATACATTCCGAAGCTTTTTATCAGATGATGATTCAGATGAAAAAATATGAGGACAGCTTCATTCATCCTGTCTGCATATCAGGTAATTCGAGCGGCAGAAGCTCCCCTGTCAGATATCACGAATTCCTGACATTTTTTTGCAAACGCAAAAGGAAACGGCAGAATACCGTTTCCAATGCTTTCCTTAATTTTTTTAAACGACTTACGTCGTTTACCATAATATTTTCTTTTGATATTTTGGGAGATTCTCTCTTTTGCTATGTTTCTTCTGTTTTTATGCTGCCCCTCCTCTGTATTTTAGCTTTAGTTCGTCCGGATCTCCTGCCTCATAAATCCGACATAGGAGCATCCAAACGCTACCAGCATCTCTGCCGCCAGCCCTACCAGATGAGGCCACACCAGCAGCAGGCTCTGTCCAAATGACAGATAACCGCTGATCGCACCCACGAGCTGGCTGGTTGTCTCCACGTTTACGGAACGGACAGACGGATCCATGATGGTCGCTACTGCCTCACTGTACAGATAATAAGGTGAAATCCGGTTCAGGTTCAGCTTGAGGGTGTAATAATTCACCTGATTAAACATCTGGCCATAGTAGGTGTCTATCGGATAAACCGCGCTCGCGATAATCGTCGCCAGCAGGCTCATAAATATGGAGAAGAAAATCCACACCGCAATCGACATCAGCGCAGATGTAGCCGAATGCCGGCAGACCACGGAAAACAGGATCGACAGCGCAAGCCAGAAGGCGATATATATAACCGTAAAGGTCAGGAAGCAGAAAATTCTCATGACTTCCTCCCCGTCCGGCTTCAGGCCGGTGGTAATCACGCCGACCGCCCCCAGCAGCACTCCCATTGAATAAATAACGATCGCGATAACCGCCGTACCTGCCAGAAACTTTCCGATAATAATGGAATCGCGGTAGATCGGCTGTGCCACAAGGCGGTTCAGTGTATTGGACTGCCGTTCGCTGTTGATTGCGTCAAAACCGAGCGTCAGACCCACGATCGGTCCCAGCAGCGCGATAAAAGACATAAAGGAGGGAATAGAATTCCCACTTGATGTATACAGCTCCAGGAACATGTAATCGCTGGTAGACTCTGCCTCAAGCAGAGTGGTGACCGCGCCGTAAAGGCTTGCAATACTGGTCGCGCCAACCAGTATCAGCATGATCAGAAAGCGCCTGCTTCTCAGTTGATCCGCCATCTCCTTGCGGAACAGCGCATATATGCCGGTAAAGCTGCTAACGCGTCTGCTGCTTCTTCCCTCTGAGCCATCTGCGCTTTTTATTGTTTTTTTCATAGCTACTTCTTTCATCAGTTTGCCCCGCCTTTTCAAAATAAACTCTGTAAATCTCATCCAGGTCGCCGCCCCGCTGGTGCAGGTGCAGCATGGTATAACCGTGTTCTCCCAGGAACTGAGTAAGCTTTGGGCGAATATCCTTTTTCGAGGTGATCATGAATTTGTCTCCCTCTTTTTCGATCTTACGCACACCGTCCTGCTGGTACAGCATGCCAAGAAGCTGGTCGTCCAACGGCTGGACAGTCAGTTCCAGCAGATAAGAGCCTTCCTTACGGATATGTTCTTCCAGCTCAGAAAGCGTACCGCTGACAATCAGATTCCCTTCTATAAAAATCCCAACGCGGTCACAGATCTGCTGAACCTGATGCAGCTGATGTGAAGAAATCAGGACGGTACGGCCATCCTCCTCGGCAAGCTCCCGGATCAGAATCAGCAGCTTGCGCATACCCTCCGGGTCAATGCCGAGCGTCGGCTCATCCATAATAATGATTTCCGGATCCTTCATCAGCACATCCGCTACGCCCAGCCTCTGCCGCATACCCTTGGAATAAGTGCCAACCTTCTGATCCCCGGCGTAATCAATATCAACGCGCTTCATAAGTGTTTCAATCCGATCTTCCAGCTCCTGGCCCTCCAGTCCGTTCAGCCATCCCGTAAAGCGCAGATTCTGACGACCGGTCATATCCCCGTAAAAGCCCGCATTGTCAGGCAGATAACCGACAATCGATTTGACCTCCAGCGGATTACGCGCACAGTTCATTCCCTCTATGGTCGCCTGCCCCGCACTCGGCTCTGTCAGACCAAGCAGCATCAGAATCGTCGTCGTCTTCCCGGCACCGTTCGGACCAAGCAATCCAAACACCTCGCCCCTGTGAATGGACAACGACAGATCGTTCACGGCAATCTTTTTGCCATACCGTTTTGTCAGGTGATCCATTTTGATTACATCCGGCACAGACCCACGCGCATTCTTTTTATCCGTCTGTGCCTTTTCCATTGCGCTATTTTTTGCCATTTTTATCTTCTCCCGAATTTCTTAAAGATAAGCGCCAGTATGATCACCAGCACAACGATAATTCCGATCGCGGCAAATCCCCAGGTCGAAGAGGTTTTTACTGATACACGGAAAGCAGCCGTATCTGTCGTCTCGTCCGCGGTAACTGTAATGTCTGTCTCATAATCGCCGGTGATCGAATCCGTGCACGGCGTCACATATGCGGTCACCTCCACCGACGAGCCTGCTTCCAGCGTCTCGATCGTAGATTCGCTGAAGGTTACCTCCCAGTCGGTCGGAGCAGAGGAGGAAAGCTCCACATTGGTCAGATCTACATTTCCATTATTTGTGACCACCAGAGTAACCGAAGACGCCTTATTCTCATACGCGTCAAAGCTAAGCAGACCATCAGAAGTCGAAAGTGAGATATCATAGGTGCCGGTGATCGTGATAGACAGCTCCATGCTCAATGAATCGTTCGAAGATGTCGCCGTGATCGGAATGGTATAATCACCCTGTTCTACCGTCTCCGGCGGCGTAACCGTTATCGTCAGGCCCTGACTGCTCTCTTCCTCTACATCAATACTCGCAATCGTCATGGAAGTATCATCTGATGGAACAAAGCTTACCGTCCATCCGCTTGGCGTTTCCGCCGCCAGGCTGTAGGTCTGAGCCGTGCCACGGTTATTTACAAGCGTCGCGTCAAAGCTGAAGGAAGTGCCGGTAGCGCCCTGCTGCTCCGGGTATTCCGATGTGAGACTGCTCTCCCCGCGTACCTCCGCGCTGACATTCAGCGTCAGTGTCAGCGTATCCTCTTCACCGTCATCCGATACGGCAAGAAGCTCCACTTCATATTCTCCATCCTCCGCGTCGTCCGGAATTGTCAGGTTGTAGCTGACCAGACCAGAATTGTTCTCTGTGTTACCTGTAATATGTACCGAGGATATTTCCGTACTGTCACCCTTAAAATAGCCTTCCCATCCGTCCGGGAGAGACTCCGTCGTCAGCGTCACATCATGCCCCGCACCATCTGAGCTCACAAAATCCAAATCAAAGCTGACGGTATTGCCGGCTGTCGCAGACATTCCGGGATAGCTGGTGGTCATCTCAAATCCACTTTCCGCTATCACTGTCGTTGTCGTCGCCTCGTCGTCCTCCTCTGCCGCATAGACAGACACAGAAGAAAACAACACCGTCGCCGCTACCAGCACTGACGCTGCTTTCATAACAGTTTTTCGATTCAAACTTTTTACACACTTCATCTTAAATGTGCTCCTTTCCTCGTTTTTCCAGTAAATTGTTCCAAAATTCCTTGGAATAATCTCTAATTCCTGTTCATTTTAAGGGGTATCTGTGTCTGTGTTTTGAAGGGTTTGTGTTGTAGGAATGTCAGAATTGTGAAGATTGTGTGGAGGGGTTTCAATAGCAAAAGCGCAGGCACAGCAAGGCGCTAAACGTTCCTGCACGCCAGTGGCACGCGTTTAGGACTGATCGGACCATTGAGGCTTTTTGCGGTGTGCTGCCGGTGAAACAGGTAAGCTATTATATGAAAGTGAAGCGAAAAATGTGTGTTTTCATGCCTGATCTTGCAAAAAAATGTGCAGTATTTGTTTTATAAATCCAGAAAAATGTGTTATACTGCTATCAGCTACCCAGAAAGGTTGGTGATCTGTTTGAAACGAAATGCCCTTCAAGACTTAATAAGCTGGAAAACCAGCGATGACCGTAAGCCGATGGTGTTAAAAGGCGCGCGCCAGGTCGGCAAAACATGGCTCATGAAAGAATTTGGTAACTCCTGCTACGAAAGCTATGTTTATTTTAACTTCGACGAAGAGGATGAGTTAAAATCCATATTTGAAACAAATAAAAATCCTCATAGAATCATAGAACTGCTCTCCATGATTGTCGGTCAGAAAATTCTTCCGGGTAAAACACTGATCATATTCGATGAGATACAGGAATGTCCGGAAGCACTGAATACACTCAAATATTTTAAAGAAAAAGCAAATAACTATCACGTCATTGCTGCCGGCAGCCTGCTTGGCACGCTGCTTGCACAACCGAAATCTTATCCGGTGGGCATGATAAATCTGCTTGAGCTTTACCCACTTGCTTTTGACGAGTTCCTTGAAGCGGTTGACCCGGTACTTTATGACTATTACCGCGGCATTAAAAAAGATCAGACGATCGAGGATATTTTTCATAACCGTCTGCTTGAAATGTACAATAACTATCTCATCATCGGCGGCATGCCCGAATGTGTCGCCTCATGGAGCAAATACAGGGATCCGGCAAAAATCAATCAGATACAGCGGGAGCTTATCGCGGTCTATGAGAATGACTTTTCCAAGCATAATGGCAAAATCAACAGTGGGCGCATTCTCATGGTCTTCCGCAGCATAGTAACGCAGCTTGCCAAACCCAATGAAAAATTCATGTACGGTGCGGTCCGAGAAGGAGGCAGGGCACGTGATTTTGAGGAAGCCATCGAGTGGCTTGTCTCAGCCGGTATGCTTAACCGCGTCTATAAT
>JAJQIE010000159.1 GCA_021199395.1 Lachnospiraceae bacterium
CCCATCCGCATGACGACGGTCGCGACCCTCGCTCTCTTGATCATGCTCAGGGTGACGATCTTCCTCCTCTCACCCATGGTCATGCTCATGATGATGGTCGTGACCCTCACACTCATGGTCATGCTCATGGTGATGATCGTGGTCGTGGTCTTCACACTCATGATCGTGCTCATGATGATCGTGGCCCTCGCAGCAATGCTCATCGTGGTCGTGATGATGCTCTTCCGTCTCTTTCAGGAGCATCTGCGCCAGCGTATCCGTCTCTTCCATCGCACTCAGTATCTGTGCACCGGTAAGCTCGTCCCACGGAGTCGTGATCACTGCCGCATCCGGATTCTTCTCGCGGATCATTGCAGCAGCCGCGAGCTGCTTCTCCTCGGAAAGCTTCTGCGTGCGACTTAAAATAACCGTAGCGGCACTCTCGATCTGATTGTTATAGAATTCGCCGAAATTCTTCATATACATTTTAATCTTTGTAGCGTCAGCTACCGTTGTCAGGGCATTCAGAACAAGTCCCGCCTCACTCGTTCCTGTACCCTCTGCGCAGAGCGAAGCTGCGGCGTCTTCAACTGCCTTTCGCACATCCGAAAGCTTGCCCACTCCTGACGGCTCTATAATAATGCGATCCGGGTGGAACTGTTCCGCCACCTCCTTTAATGCTTTACCAAAGTCCCCCACCAGGGAACAGCAGATACAGCCAGAATTCATCTCGGTTATATTGATGCCCGCGTCCTTCAGAAATCCGCCGTCAATGCCGATCTCG
The DNA here is from genome assembly GCA_021199395.1 of Lachnospiraceae bacterium. GTDB lineage: Bacteria > Bacillota > Clostridia > Lachnospirales > Lachnospiraceae > Choladousia. The sequence goes on from JAJQIE010000159.1 coordinate 764, forward strand.
CCAAACTCATTTTCAATCAGCACGATCTGCTGTCCGGAAAATACTTCCGCAATCAGCTTCTTTATCAGCGTCGTCTTGCCCGCTCCGAGAAAACCTGAAATAATATCTACTTTTATCATGTTCATCCTTCTTTCTAAATCCCGTTCTATTTCGTTTTTTACCATTTTTGCTCTGCTATCATACACCAAAAATGCGAAGTCTGCAAGCAGACTCCGCATCTTATTTTGAATCTCAAATGTCAAGCCCTTCCCGCTGATAAAAGGCTTTGTTCACCGCACTTATTCCCTTCGCTTATTCGTTATACTCACTCAGCGTGCTCCTGTACCGGAGAATCCAGACGCCAAGCAGGAACATCCCGCCTATCCGTCCCACGCCGGTGGTAATCCCGGTAACCTCCATGTTCACGATACCGGAAAGAATACTTACGATACCGGTCAGGGAAAGAATCATATTCAGCACTGCCACATATGCGGAGGCTTTTCCGTACAGCTCACCCATCCGCACGTTTTTCTGAATAGAATTAATCGTACCCAGATAGCAGAAATAATACATGATAATCGCCATTGTCACTCCGATAGCCAGCGCCAGCGTTATCACCGAAACAACGAGCAATCCCTGTGTGCCCGCCCTCCAGGATGCGATTACCAGTGTCACCGACAGCACCAGCACCACCAGTAAGATCAGGCATGCCATTATCATATTTAAGACAACGACGAGCTTCATAAGCAGAAAGCCCGCTCCCGGCATCTGTCCTTCTGACCGTCTGGCCGAAATGCATACAAGCCACAGGCCAAGGCAAAACAGAAAATCGGGAACCCGTATGATCAGATTCAACACCAACGCTCCACTGTCAAGCTGTGCCATTGCACCCTGAAACATACTGACATATCCGTTCAGCTGAGAGGGAAGGTCAACCAGTGTCAGAAGCCGCGCAATCTGTGCATAATTCAGTTCCCTCAGAAAAATCGCAGCCACAGAGCTGAAAAGATACAAGGTATAAAATAGCGCCACAAAAATGAACATTGGCGAACGGAGCGCTCCGCGTGCAGCCTCTATAATTCTTCCGGAAATACCCGCATTCGGAACGGAAGCCCGATTCTCCTGCGAAGCCTGCGCATATGGAGGGATGCCCCCCATCGCTGTCGGCTGCATACCTGAACGCTGTCCCTGCCTGTTCATCTGCTGCCCATTCGGCCGCTGTCCCCGCGCTTCCAGATGCTGTGCCTCCGGGCGATATCCCTGTACATTTAGCTGCTGTTCGCCTGATCCTCGTCCCCGCGAAATGGTCTGCTGTTCGTTTGCCCCGCTTCCATTTGCAACGGTCTGCCGCGCACCTGACCTGTTTCCCTGTGCATCCGTCTGCTGTGTATTTGTACGCTGTCCCTGTATCGTCTGCCGCATATCCGCATATTGCTGCGCTCCCTGAGAAGTATGCCGCTGACGCCTCGCACCACCGCCGACTTCACGGCTCGTCCCTTCTCCGGCCTGCCCGGCATCAGACGAATGCCCGCCGTGCACATCTCTGCGAATCACTCCCTGCGCTCCATCATACCCTGCCATCGAATCCTGACCATATATCTGAGGGCCGCTCCTTGTACGACGGGGTCTCGCCGTCCGCTGTGCCGCATTCGGTTCCTTCACCGGCTTTTCAGCTTTCCGAACCGTCGACTTCTCTGCTGACGCTTCCGCATCCTGCGCAGCCGCGTCCTCCGCTCCGGCATTCTCCGATATAACAGTCAGTTCAGGCTCCCCGCTTCCGGCTGAGGCTTCGCCATTCCCCGGCTTTCCCTCCGTCTCAGATAATGGATTCCCGCACACCTTACAGACCGTGTCGTCCTCACTGCCTATATTGCCGCAAATGGTACAGCGTTTCATTTCGTTTTGTTCCTCCTGTTCTGACCGCTCATTCCTTTCACGTCATAGCCGTGGAAATATCTTTCCTGTCATTATACCCTATTATAAAGTGCAGAGCAAGGAAAAATTGGCAAAACCCCAAACCGCCGCCAATATCGCAAGGATATCCGCGGCGGAAACAAGAAGCACACTTTTTTACCGCGCCGAATGCGTATTGCGAAGCAATAAAATTCCATACGCATTCGTGCGCATAAATTCGATATACACGATTTCCTGTCATTTAACGGTCAGATATTTTTCCAGACTTACAAGCTTCACGCTGAGAACAAAGATCTCTGTCGCTGCGGTCAGCTCTTCCGGTGTCGGGAAGGACGGAGCAATACGGATATTGCTGTCCTTAGGGTCCTTTCCGTACGGATAGGTAGCTCCGGCTCCGGTCATGGTTACTCCGGCCTCTTTCGCTTTTGCCACTATTTTCTTTGCGCAGCCGTCCAGCGCGTCAAAGGAAATGAAATAACCGCCTTTCGGCTTCGTCCATGAACCGATCTCCAGACCGCCAAGCTCACGCTCCAGGCCTTCTGTCACAGCCTCGAACTTAGGACGAAGAATTGCCGCCTGCTTTTTCATATGCTCACGGATACCGTCCATATCTTTGAAAAAGCGCACATGCCGCAGCTGGTTCAGCTTGTCATGGCCGATTGTCTGATAAAACAGCGCGCGCCGCGCATCCGCAAGATTTGCCTCCGAAGCTGCAAACGCGGCAATACCTGATCCCGGAAATGTCACTTTCGAGGTAGAGATAAATTTATATACAATATCTTCATTTCCGGCTTTTTTTGCCTCTGTCAGAAGCTCCAGGATGACGTCCTGATCGTCATCGTACAGATGATGGATCGAGTACGCATTATCCCAGAAAATACGGAAATCAGGAGCCGCGGGCTTCAGATGCGCGAATCGCAGAACCGTCTCGTCAGAGTAGGAAATACCGGTTGGGTTCGAATATTTGGGAACACACCAGATTCCCTTAATCAATGGGTCATTCGCAACAAGCTGCTCCACCATATCCATATCCGGACCGGTCGGCAAAAGCGGCACATTGATCATTTCAATTCCAAAAAACTCTGTGATGCCGAAATGGCGGTCATAGCCCGGCACCGGGCAGAGGAATTTTACTTTTTCCAGCAATCCCCATGGCGTATGTCCGCAGACGCCCATCGACATCGCGCGCGCAACCGTGTCAAACATCACATTCAGGCTGGAATTTCCATAGATCAGAATATCCTTCTCCGGTACTTCAGACATATCGGCAAGCAGCCTCCTTGCCTCCGGAATACCATCCATAATTCCATAATTCCGACAGTCCACTCCGGACTCACAGGTCATATCCGAATCACTGTTCAGGCAGTCCATCATTCCGTTGGAAAGATCCAGCTGCGCTTTTGAAGGCTTGCCTCTCGACATATCGAGCTTCAGGCCTTTTGCCTTCAGGGCCTGATATCTGGCCTCCCCCGCGGCCTTTTCCGCCAGAAGCTCCTCACGGGTCATCTCTTTGTAGGGTTTCATAATGTCTCCTCCAGTCCTGCTTCCTGTATTGTATACTCCTCAAAGGCGTATTCCATCGCTGTGCCATACGGCAGAGCACATCCGCCTTCTCGTGTCTTTTTGTCGCACACAAATGTCCGCGCTCCAAAAATCCACCTTTTTTATTCTATCCCTGTGCTTTTTATCCGTCAAGCACTTCTTTCACCTGAAAACCAGATGATTAAAAGGAACCAGTGTCCGCCCTTATAATCACGGTACATCCCGCAGCGCTTTCATGAGCAGACAGTCCCCGCTGTGCTCGCACTTTCCATAAGCACAGTCAGAGGAAAGAAATACCCGGCTGCCATCTTCGGCAATCTCAAACTCGCAGAGCACCGTGCGCGTCTGATTCTGTTTTTTGCAAAAACCACTGATAAATTCTTCTGTCTCCTGCATAAGCGCTCCTTTATTTCTCATTCTCCGCGACCGGGCCTTCCTTTCTATCACCCTTTTCGCCCTTTCTCTCATCCAGGCGCTTTGCTACAGACTGTTTCAGCGCGGCAAACGCATCCTTATGCCTGTAGGAGACAGCGCTCGGATTTCGTTTCAGCAATCCGCGGATGGACTTCCCATGCAGTCTCCGCATCACTTCTGATTCGGCGGTCAGCCGATTCGTCTTCTCCTGTATCGCGGCGACTTTATTCGTTAGCTCCTGTACTCCGGCAAGCTTATCCGACAGCTCCTGCATCTCGGCCGCCAATCTCTCATTGGCCTTTTCTTCGGCCGCTTTCAGTGCCGTTTCCATTGCCTGCCTCCGCTCATTCAATTCCAGCTTTCGCTCATTCAGCGCAAATTCCAGCTCCTGCTTCCGCTCGCCCAGCTTTTCGATTTCCTCACGGACACGCTCCCACTGGATCAGGACATTGCGCAGGCTGATGGCTGCCCGGAAAGAGGTCACTACATCGGCCGTCACAAACGGCGTAATCACAAAAACCGTCACAGTGGTAATCTGCTCGTCGATCGCCAGAACAATCTGTTCCAGATAAACCTGAAGCACATCGACGACAAGAATCGTCATCACGCCCCAGCAAAGCACCGAAGCCAGGCAGACATATCCATTCAGATTCAGAAACCGGTCTGAATAATCCCAGTACCGCACACGGAATATTTTCTCCATAACGGCTCCGGTCACATATTCCAGAACCGTAGCCGCAGCCATTCCCGCAAGGCACATCAGCGGCACATTATCCCGAAACGGAATTGTGACAATCAGCACGCACAGCGCTCCGCTCCCATAGATAGGAAGAAGAGGTCCCTTTAAGAATCCCCGGTTCACCCAGTGCTTTTCTTTTATTGATACATAAGCGCATTCCCACAGCCAGCCTAAAAAACAATAGATGTAAAAAAACATAATCCATTGTGAAAATGTATATATCTCCATATTCTCCCGTCTAATCTCATGATAAATCTGTTCGCAACTGCCCAGTACCTTCACCGTTACGGGAAAGGTCCATTTTCAAAGCCCTTTTTCGGTCCCCGCTCCTATCTGCTCATCTCCAGAAGCTTATTCTTCAGCTCCTGCTCCATACGGTTCAGCTCTTCAGCCGCCGCCCGGCGTTTCTGACGTCCATCCTCCTGGATCTTCACCACCTCATCCAGCGTAGAAATCAGCGTCGCGTTGGTCGTTCTGAGCGTTTCCAGATCAACGATCCCTCGCTCCGATGCCTTTGCACTCTCCACCGTCGCCACCTTCAGCTGCGCCGCGTTTTTGCGCAAAAGCTCATTCGTCATATCGGTAACTTCTCTCTGCGCCTTTGCCGCCTGGTTCGCATGCTCTACGCCAAGCGCAATTACCATCTGGCTCTTCCACAGCGGAATCGTATTCACAACCGTAGACTGTATCTTCTCGATCATCATCGTATCGCTGGACTGCACCAGACGAATCTGCGGCGCGGTCTGAATGGCGATCATACGCGTCAGCTCCAGATCATGAATTTTCTTTTCAAATCGTTCGCACAGATCCTGCAGATCCTTCGCCGCCTGCGCATCCTCCGGAAGATTGCTCCGCTCCGCCTTCTCAATCGCAGCCTTCAGCTCCGTCGCCCGCACTTCCTCCAGGCGCTTCTTACCGGCCAGAATATACATGGACAGCTCCTTGAAATATGAAAGATTCAGTCCATACATCTTATCGAGCACAGCCACGTCTTTCATCAGCTGTACCTGATGCCCTTCAAGCACCTCACAGATTTTTTCGACGTTGACCTCAGCCTTTTCGTATTTTGCCTTCATCGCGGTCACTTTATTTCCGCCTTTTTTGAACAGCCCCAGAAAGCCCTTTTCCTCTTCTTCCACGTCAAAGCTTTTCAGCTCAGTCACAAGGCTGCTGATCATATCGCCTACTTCGCCCAGGTCTTTTGTCCGCACATTTTTTAACGCCGTCACCGAAAAGTCCGCCATTTTCTTCTGCGTCCCCGCGCCATACTGTAAAATACCATTGGAGTCATGCAGATCGATCTGATGGCTGAAATCATCCACCATCTTCCGTTCTTCCTCGGAAAGCGAATCTTCACTCAGCTGTGGGTCGGCCTGCGCTGCCTGCGTCTCCTGTACGACTGCCGCAGTACCCGCTTCCTCCGCCGGAGCGCCGAACGTCAGCACTGGCGTCGGCGCCTCCGCAAAATCCTTAAATTCATCCATTTTCTTCTCCTCCTGTAATTATTTTGAAGTGCATTTTAAGATTCACGTTTTCTGCTCTTTCTTTTCGAAGTCCTTCTTTGTCAGTCCCTCCTGGGCAAGCATCGTATTCAGCACAGAAATGTCGGACGAAATATCCCATGCCTGCTCCTCATACAGACTGTCCAGCAGATTCTCAAACGCAGTATTGAGCGTATCCAGCGCTCCTTCGATCTCGCGTCTCGTTGTCTCAATATTCTGTCCCCGGATCGGCTGGTCATCCAGCTCGCAGTAAGCATCCAGCAGCTTCTGCGTCGTCGGAAGATAATAGCTCATCATTTTTCGCAGGTCAGAAACCGCGTCCGGATTCTTCCCTGCTTCCCTGAAAATCCTTGTCACGACCAGTTCAAGACGATTCAGCTTTTCTGTCATCTCTTCACCGGGGATCCGTTCATTGCATTCATGTATATGACGAA
>JAJQIE010000129.1 GCA_021199395.1 Lachnospiraceae bacterium
GTATCTGGATGAAAAGGTGCTCGACCATGTGAATGGTTCGTGGTTCCATCAGCTGGATCGGGAGAACAGGGTCATAGGCACAGTATGGCCGGGAAAATCCGACCTGTACCACGCGCTGCAGGCGACATTGATCCCGTATTATGAGCCGTCTGTATCCATCGCGCCCGCGGTAAAGAAGGGATTGAAGTGCTCCTGACGGTATAAACCGGTTTCCTGCGCAGAAGGGCAAAATCCGGTTCTGGTTTATCCGGATCAGGACAATGCTTCAGAGCGTGGACGACAGACGACGCCTGGGGTATAGCGGTGCGCTGTCGGTGATACAGGTAAGCGGAATGCACATGGAATTTCGATACGGGCTGCCGGAAAAAGATTAAAAGGATCAGGTGACAGAAGCAGGGATGACAGGATGAGGTGACGACATGAAAGATAATATTTTAGGCCTGATAGAGAACAGACAGTATGCAAAGGTCAGAGCGGAGGTTGCCGAGTGGAATGAGGCGGATGTGGCGGATCTGCTGGAGGAGCTTCCCGAAGAGGAGGCTCTGAAGGTTTTCCGGCTGCTGCCAAAGGACATGGCCGCGGAGGTCTTTTCCTTCCTGCCGATTGAGATGGAGCACCAGATTATCACCTCTCTTTCTGAAAGGGAGGCATACAATATCATTGAGAATCTCTATGCGGATGACGCGGCCGACCTGCTTGAAGAGATGCCGGCAAATGTGGTGAAAAGAATTCTGGCGAACGCGAGTGTGGAGACCAGACATGATATCAACCAGCTGCTCCAGTACCCGGAGGATTCCGCCGGCAGCCTGATGACGGTGGAGTATACCGCGCTGAAGGAAGAATGGACGGTGGAGCAGGCGATTGAAGACATACGCAGGCACGGCATGAAAAATGAGACAATCAATACCTGTTATGTGCTGACAAATTCCAGAAAGCTGGTGGGGATCGTCTCTCTGAGGGAACTGCTTCTGAACGATCCCTCCGCGAATCTGAAGGATATTATGGAGGATCGTCCGATCACGGTTCACACAAAGGATGATCAGGAGGAGGTTGCCAGAGATTTCCAGAAATACGATTTCACGGTCATGCCGGTGGTGGATTCAGAAAACCGTCTCGTGGGGATTATCACGGTCGATGATATTGTGGATATCATTGAACAGGAAGCCACGGAGGATATGGAAAAAATGGCCGCGATCGTGCCGTCCGACAAGCCGTATATGAAGACGAGCGTGATTGAACTGGTGAAGAAGAGGATCCCCTGGCTGCTGCTGTTAATGATTTCAGCTACCTTTACCGGAATGATTATCACGTCCTTCGAGGAAAAGCTGGCCGCATGCGTGGCTCTCACCGCTTATATCCCGATGCTTATGGATACCGGCGGGAACGCAGGCGGGCAGGCCAGCGTGTCTATTATCCGTGGTATTTCCCTGAATGAGATTGAGTTTGAGGATATTTTCCGCGTGATATGGAAAGAAATCCGTGTCGCTCTCTGCTGCGGCCTGATTCTCGCGGCGGCGAATTTTGTGAAATTGCTGGTGGTTGACCGCGTGGAGCTGTCTGTCGATCTGGTTATCTGCCTGACTCTGGTAGTCACTGTATTCTGCGCAAAATTTGTGGGCTGTACGCTCCCGATTCTGGCGAAGAAGATTGGCTTTGATCCGGCGGTCATGGCCAGTCCTTTCATTACGACCATTGTTGATGCAATCTCCCTGGCGGTGTATTTTAATTTTGCGACGCTGATCCTGGGACTGTAGCATTCTTCCCTTTTGCGACGCACTCTCGGCAAAACATTCTGCGCACTATGCATAAGCTCTTACGATACGGTCTACTGGGACAGCAGTTTTATTTTCCTAACTTTCAGTTACGCTTCCTCATTTATATGCTCCTCGCCCTGCGCGAGAATGGTGCGCACATGGTCGTCCGCGAGAGAATAAAAGACCGATTTGCCTTCCCGGCGGCTTTTTACCAGCCGGTTCTGCTTCAGGATCCGCAGCTGATGGGAGATTGCGGACTGGTTCATATTTAACGCGGAGGCGAGATCGCAGACGCAGACCTCGGCCTCGAACAGTACGTACAGGATCCGGATGCGCGTGGAATCCCCGAACACCTTGAAGAGCTCGGCGAGGTCGTAAAGCCTTGTCTCATCCGGCATGGCTTCATTTACGATATTTAACAGATTTTCATGGATTTCGAATTCATCACAGCATTCGGTAAGCTTTTCTTTTTTCTCAATCATATATTTCCTCCCTGTCTGCTTATTCCGGGATGCGTGCCGCGACAACGGCTATACTTCCATTCAGATAGCGTGCCGCGCACAACGGCTATACTTCCATACAGATAGCACGCCGCGCACAACGGTTTTCCATACAGATAGCGTGCCGCGACAACGGCTATACTTCCATACGGATAGCGTGCCGCGACAACGGCTACAGCTTCTTTACAAACAGTGCGCGGATTGCGTTCAGTACGGCGAGGACCATGACTCCCACATCCGCAAAGATCGCCATCCACATATTGGCGATACCGAGTGCGCCGAGCAGCAGGCAGACCAGCTTGATCCCGATCGCAAAGTAAATGTTCTGGTAGACGATGCGCAGACATTTACGGGAAATACGGATGGCCTTGGACACCTTTAGCGGGTCGTCATCCATCAGTACCACGTCGGCGGCTTCGATCGCGGCGTCTGAACCCATCGCACCCATTGCGATACCGATATCGGCGCGTGAGAGTACCGGAGCGTCATTGATGCCATCGCCGACAAACGCCAGCTTTTCTTTTTCTCCCTTTGAAGCCAGAAGATCTTCGACCTTCGCTACCTTGTCCGCGGGGAGCAGCTCGCTGTACACTTCATCAAAGCCGAGCTCTGCCGCTACCTGTTCCGCAACACGTCTGGAGTCGCCCGTGAGCATGACTGTTTTTGCAATGCCGGCTTTTTTCAGGCTTGCGACAGCCTCCTTTGCGGTGGGCTTTACGAGATCGGAGATCAGGATATGTCCGGCATATGTGCCGTCGATCGCGATATGCACTACGGTACCCGCATGATGACATTCTCTGTAAGGAACGTCGAGACGCTCCATCAGCTTCGCGTTCCCTGCCGCTACCATCCGGCCGTCAACCCTTGCGGTGACGCCGTTGCCGCTGATTTCCTCGACCTCCTCGACTCTGGCGCGGTCGATCGGTTTTCCGTAAGCCCGCTGCAGACTCTTACTGATCGGGTGGGAGGAGGCGCTCTCTGCAAGCGCGGCGTATTCGAGAAGCTGATCCTGCCCCATGCTGCTGTGATGGACTCCGCTGACCTCAAACACTCCCTGTGTCATGGTTCCCGTTTTGTCAAACACGACGATTCTGGTCTGAGAAAGCGTTTCCAGATAGTTGGAGCCCTTGACCAGAACGCCGGCATTGCTGGCTCCGCCGATCCCCGCGAAAAAGCTGAGAGGGATGCTGATGACCAGTGCACAGGGACAGCTGATCACAAGGAAGGTCAGGGCGCGGTAGATCCAGTCCGCCCATTCCGGAGAGAGTCCCAGAAAAAGCATCCGCACAAGCGGCGGTACAAATGCCAGCGCAAGAGCGCCGTAGCAGACCGCCGGCGTGTAATAGCGGGCGAATTTGGAGATGAAATTTTCAGATCTGGATTTTCGGGAGCTGGAATTTTCGACCAGATCCAGAATTTTGGAAACCGTAGACTCGCCGAATTCTTTTGTAGTACGAACACGGATCAGACCGGTCATGTTGATACAGCCGCTGATAACCTCCTCGCCCTGCGCGGCCTCGCGCGGCATACTTTCACCGGTCAGCGCGCTGGTATTCAGCGTCGTCCTTCCTTCTATAATAATGCCGTCGATCGGAATCCTTTCGCCGGGCTGCACAACAATCACAGAGTCAGGCTCGACCTCGTCCGGATCAACCCTTTCAAGGGCGCCATCCTGCTCTACATTTGCGTAGTCGGGGCGGATATCCATCAGGTCGCTGATGTTCCTGCGGCTTTTTCCGACCGCGTAGCTCTGGAACAGCTCACCGATCTGATAGAAAAGCATAACGGCTACACCCTCGCTGTAATCTCCGAGAAGAATAGCGCCGAGCGTCGCGACCGCCATCAGGAAATTTTCGTCAAACACCTGTCTGTTGCGGATGCCCTTCCATGCTTTTTTCAGAATATCGTATCCGATGACAAGGTAAGGTATCATAAAAAGCCCAAGCCTTACATATCCGTCGATCGGCAGGCTGGACAGCAGGATCATAAGGGCTGCCGCGATCAGGATGCGGATCAGCATTTTCTTCTGTTTTTTATTCATAACGACCTCCCACAGTGCATTCCACGCTGACACTCTGCAAACATTTACACCGGAATCCCTGGCGGAGCAGAGCTTTTTCAATGATATGGCTTACAGGCAGATTACAGATAGATTTCGCAGTCGTCCTCCACCTTCCTGCAGTTCTTCAGGACTTCCTTCATAATGGTTTTCGGCTCCTGGCCGTCCTCAAATTCAACGATCATCTTCAACGCCATGAAATTTACCGTTGCATCCTTTACGCCTGCCGTCTTTTTGGCTGCTTCCTCCATCTTGTTTGCACAGTTTGCGCAGTCAACATCGATTTTGTAAGTCTTTTTCATTGCTTTCTCCATCCTTTCCTGTGTAAAAATCAGACAACTGAATTTATGAACATATGAACAATCATTCATATATAATGCCATTATAGCCTGCCACAGATATTTGTCAATATATTCCGGCATTTTTTATAAAAAAATCGCAGGGAAAATGTCTCATAGTTAAAAGAATAACAAAAATGCCTTTTTCAGGGAGATTTTCAGGGGACTTTTCTTGACAGAAGATGAATTGTATTATATAAATATGGATGGAATACTGTAACTGTTCAGAATACCCGCATTTGTGTATCAAAGCGCGGGTTGTATGAAAATAGGAAATTAAAAAGAAAGAGGTAGAAAGAACTATGGCAAATCTGGATTTGACAAAGTACGGTATCAATGGTGTTACGGAAATCGTGCACAATCCTTCTTATGAGACACTGTTCGAGGAAGAGATGAAGCCGGAGCTGGAAGGCTATGACAAGGGACAGGTTTCTGAGCTTGACGCGGTAAACGTTATGACAGGCGTATACACCGGACGTTCACCGAAAGACAAGTATATTGTCATGGATGAGAATTCAAAGGATACAGTATGGTGGACGACAGAGGGATATAAGAATGACAACCATCCGATGAGCGAGGAGACCTGGGCTACAGTTAAGAAGATGGCGCAGGAGCAGCTTTCCGGCAAGAGACTGTTTGTTGTTGATGCGTTCTGCGGTGCGAATAAGGATACCCGCATGGCGATCCGCTTCATGATGGAAGTAGCATGGCAGGCGCATTTTGTTGAGAATATGTTTATCAAGCCGTCGGCAGAGGAGCTTGAGAACTTTGAGCCGGATTTTGTGGTTTATACGGCTTCCAAGGCTAAGGTGGAAAACTACAGGGAGCTTGGCCTGAATTCTGAGACCTGTGTGGCATTCAATATTACAAGCCGTGAGCAGGTAATCCTGAATACATGGTATGGCGGCGAGATGAAGAAGGGTATGTTCTCCATGATGAACTATTACCTGCCGCTGAAGGGCATCGCTTCCATGCACTGCTCTGCAAATACCGATATGAACGGTGAGAATACGGCTATCTTCTTCGGTCTGTCCGGAACAGGCAAGACCACCCTTTCTACCGATCCTAAGCGTCTTTTGATCGGTGATGACGAGCACGGCTGGGATGACAACGGCGTATTCAATTTTGAGGGCGGCTGCTATGCGAAGGTCATCAATCTTGATAAGGAATCTGAGCCGGATATCTACAACGCGATCAAGCGCAATGCCCTGCTTGAGAATGTTACTCTGGATGCAGAAGGCAAGATTGATTTCGCGGACAAGAGTGTGACAGAGAATACCCGTGTATCTTACCCGATCGATCATATTCAGAATATTGTACGTCCGGTATCGTCTGCGCCGGCTGCAAAGGAGGTAATCTTCCTGTCCGCTGACGCATTTGGCGTACTTCCGCCGGTATCAATCCTGACTCCGGAGCAGACACAGTATTACTTCCTGTCCGGCTTCACAGCAAAGCTTGCGGGTACAGAGCGCGGCATCACAGAGCCGACACCGACCTTCTCCGCATGCTTCGGCCAGGCATTCCTGGAACTGCATCCGACCAAATATGCGGAAGAGCTGGTTAAGAGAATGGAAAAGAGCGGAGCGAAGGCTTATCTGGTAAATACCGGCTGGAACGGCACAGGCAAGCGTATTTCCATCAAGGATACCCGTGGAATCATCGATGCAATTCTGGACGGCTCAATCCTGAATGCGCCGACAAAGAAGATTCCGTACTTTGACTTTGAAGTACCGACTGAGCTTCCGGGCGTAGATCCTGCGATTCTGGATCCGCGTGATACCTATGCAGACGCTTCTGAGTGGGAGACGAAAGCAAAGGATCTTGCGGGACGCTTCGTAAAGAACTTCGACAAGTATACGACAAACGAGGCTGGCAAGGCGCTTGTAGCGGCAGGTCCGCAGCTGTAATCTATAGGAAACGACGTAAGTCGTTTTACTTTGCAGGCCGTACTGAACCGTGATGTAACGGGGCGGCAGCATAAAAAAAGACATCCATGTTACAGTGGGTGTCTTTTTTTACTTTATAGGAAACTTTGTTCCTATAAAGCAAAAACGCTTCGCGAGGATGCGCACGATGCACATAGGAAGGCTGCTTCGCAGCTGTGCTCTCCGTTGCCACTTCGGTCGTTGCTAAACGAGCGCCACTGGCGCTCAGCAACGGATAGGGGAGAAAGGTGTTCAGCTGCCCAATAAAATAAAAAGATACTTTCCACAAACAATAAGATATGATATAATAAGATTGTTACCATCCCTATACTGGTGACAGGGGGGAGGTGATAAGATGTCATCGCTAGTGACATTTTTGTTTTCCGTAACAGCGAATGTGATTGCATGGTATATATGCAAATGGCTTGACGGAGAAAATTGACCGGGAATCGTGAGCCGGAGGGAATACCTCGCCGATAGAGAGGGAGAAACCCCAGAGAGCAAGCACCTCTCTGGGGTTTCGATTGTTTTGTCATCGCTTATTACATTTTTACATTCAGACTATATCACATACGAATTATTTTTTCAAGCGCAGATAGTAAATTTGCGTTACTGTTCACACCCATGCCACGCACTCGCTGCGTGGCATGGGCGAAGACATAG
>JAJQIE010000093.1 GCA_021199395.1 Lachnospiraceae bacterium
TAATACTTCACGTCAATCGGAATCCGCTCTCCAAAATCTGTCTTGAAGCAGTCCACACCGCAGTCAAGAATTGTGCGCAGCTTATCTGTATACCATTTTACCGCGGCCGGATTCGTAAAATCTACCACGCCCATGCCGGACTGCCAGTTATCCGTCTGCCATACGCCTCTTCCGTCCGCGCGAAGCAGCAGATAGCCATTCTGTACCGCCTCTTTAAAAAAGTCCGTCCCCTGCGCAATATAGGGGTTGATCCATGCACAGATTTTCAGTCCCTTTGCGTGATAGCGTTCCAGAGTACCACGGATATCGGGAAAACACTCCTTATCCCACTCGAAATCACACCAGTGGAACGCGCGCATCCAGTAGCAGTCAAAATGAAAGACCGAAAGCGGTATTCCCCTCTTCGCCATCCCGTCAATAAAGGAGCTGGTCGTCTCCTCATCATAGTTCGTCGTAAAGGACGTGGACAGCCAGAGCCCAAACGACCACGCCGGCGGCAGGGCAGGACGACCGGTCAATGCCGTATAGCTCTTTAAAATCTGCTTAGGCGTTGGACCATAGAAAAGGTAATAGGACAGCTTTTCTCCCGGAACCGAGAATCCGACATACTCCACCTTCTCGCTTGCCACCTCAAAGGAAACCCGGTCTGTACTGTCCACAAACACACCGTAGCCGCGATTTGTCATATAGAACGGAATACTCTTATAAGCTACCTGGGAAGCCGTACCGCCATCCTCATTCCAGGTCTCGACAGTCTGTCCATTTTTCACAAAAGGAGTAAATCGCTCGCCAAAGCCATATACACACTCGCCCACGGACAGGGACAATTCATTGACCATATAGGGTTCGCACACTTCCATCAGATAATTCTTTGCCGGAAGCACCGTTTTCGGCTGCCGGTTCCAGCGCATATAGCCCAGATTGCGAAAATCACAGGACGTCAGGACTCTGCCGTCCGCCTCAAACGTATAGCGGAAGCTTTTGCGATCCACGCGCACCTGCACCAGACCGGTATCCATCAGCGCTTCCTCTTCGGTAATCTCTGTTTTCACATCCTCATAAACGCTTTCATTTTTTTCAAATTCCGGCGCATGATTGTCATAAGCCTCATAATGCCATGCCTTCACGGATATGGTTCTCTCATCACAGGCAACAAATTCCAGCCGGATCGCCGGCATATCCAGTGTGTCGCCGCGCCCTCTGATCGGTCGAACCGGAGCCAGAATAAACATTCCGCCCGGAATTCTTTCAACCTCATACGCTTCCGTCGCAAACAGCGCATTCGCGCGCTCGTTGCGAAGCCAATAGCCCTCTGTAAATTTCATAAGATATCCTCCCAGCTTTATAATGAACGACAAAAATAATTTGTCGTTCACCATAATTTGATACACACGACCGCATATGGAATGGCTGCTTCGCAGCCCTGCGTCTACGCTGCCGCTTCGGTCGTTGAATATCCCGCGCACAGCGTGGGATGCCACCCGGCGAGGGCTAAACGTGTGCCACTGGCACACAGCAACAGCGCAACAGGAAACGACTGATGTCGTTTCCTGTAAGTACCGTCAGCCTTTCACGGCTCCGGCTACCATCCCCTTGATGATCTGTTTGCTGAATACAAAATACAGTACAATGATCGGAGACATGGTAATAAGCATAGCTGCCATCTGCTTCGGGTAATCCGAAGCGAATTGCCCCTTAAACTGCGTCAGAGCAAGCGGAACCGTCTGCAGCTCGGAATCACGGATCAGAACCAGCGCGAATGAGAATTCATTCCAGCAGCTAAATACCTGAATAATCGCAACCGTCACAAGAATCGGCCTGCAAATTGGAAAGATAATATTCCACAGAGTATAGGAAAAGCTGCTGCCATCGATAGAGGCCGCCTCCTCAAGCGAAACCGGAATTGTCTTCACATAGCCCTCTACCAGAAAGATCCCCATCGGCAGACCAAACGATACATATGGCAGGATCAGGGTAAACCACTTATTGGAAATCCCGCATCTCAGAAATACGACATAAATCGGAACCAGAAGGGAATGGATCGGGATCAGCATCCCCATCAGGAACATTACATACAGCACCCGGTTCAGTTTAAAGCGAACACGCGAAAGAATATAGCCCACAATAAAGCTGAACAATACGATCAATATAATCGATATACCGGTCGTCCGGACACTGTTCCACATGGACTGCCCAAGATGATAGTCCGGATTCGTCAGGATACGTATGTAGTTATACAGGGTAGGCTCTTTCGGAAGCCCGATGATATCCGCGTTAAATACCCGTTTTTCCTTCAGAGAGGAGTAAAACATCCAGATAATCGGGAAAATACAGGACAGTGAAAACACCCAGAGGATCAGATTCATAAAAAAACCAAGAATCCCTTTCCTGACTTTATGTGTACCAGGATCATTTTTTTTCATATCAGTCCTCCCCCTTTCCTCTGGTGGCTTTGTTAATCAGCAGCTGAGATCCGCCAATGACAATCAGTGACAGAACAAAAATACCTACCGAAATACAGCTGCCGTAGCCCATATTGCTCTGGCCGAACGACACCTGGTAGCCATACATGGCCATAACCATCGAGGCCGTACCGGGTCCTCCGCTCGTCATCACATAAATGCTGTCGAATGCTTTCATATTGCCCGCAATACACAGAGTAACGCAGACAAGCATTGTGTTTTTAATCAGTGGCAGCGTGATATGGAGCGCCTGCTGAACGCCATTGGCTCCATCGATCTGCGCGCTTTCAAAAATATCCGTGCTGATACCGGAAATTGCCGACAGGATAATTACCATATAATATCCTATATACTGCCAGATCAGGGGGATCGTCACCAGCAGCATTACCAGATCTGAGTTGTTCAGCCATACCTGCGTCAGATCATCCCTCCCGATAGCGGTCAGAAACCAGTTCAGGATACCGTATTTGTTGTGGTACACCATCGTCCAGATCATACCAATGCAGACAGCGGAGATCGTACTCGGAAAGAATCCAAAGGTGCGGTGAATTGTCTTGAACTTTACCAGCTTGGAATTTACCATCATCACCAGGACAAACGCAATGCCAACCTGGCCGATGATGCAGGCAACCACCAGATATATATTATGCCCAAACGCCTCCCAGAAGGTCGAGTCATTCATCAGCTTGATATAATTCGCCAGTCCGTTGAAGGTCTTGTTCGGGCCGCCCTTCCATTCATAAAAGCTGTAGACAAGCGCTGTTATCAGCGGCACAAATACACAGAAGATAAACAACGCTACAGGAATGATCAGATACAGGAAAATAGTTTTATTCTTAGGTCTGGTCGCATTTAACATCTTACTCTCCTCGCTTTCCTGTGCTTGAGCAGGAGGCGCTGCCTGCGACCTGCCCGCCCACGCCGGGCGGATACACACGGAACATGAAAACCCTTACCCGCCTATGCGCATAGAACCGTTCTGGCCCCTGCTGTGAGTAGAACGGTTCCTGATTACTTATTATCTGATTTTGTCTGGCAAGCCGCTCCAAACCACTCTTTAGTAGTTTTCTTCGTAAGCAGCCTGAGCGTTCTCAGCTACCTCCTCCGGAGTCATATCGCCATTCATCAGGGTCTGGAGATCTGTGTTCAGGACATCCCATACAGCGCTGCTGATATAGGAATCATAAATCTCGCAAGCCTCTGTGTCAACATAGGACCAGTTGTAAAAATCAATCGTGATCTGATCGAATGAGGAAAGATCCACATCCTCTACAGTGGTAAGTCCGCCCAGTGCATAATATTCACCTACAAAGCTTGCAAATGCCGGTCCGGTAATCTCCTGAGCCAGATCGATCGCAGCAGCGAGCTTGTCCGGGTCGTCCGCAAGATTTGCGTTGAATGCTACAGCATAGCCAAGTCCGATGTTCTGGGAATTCGGAGCATACTCAGCATCTGCCGGCTGCGGAAGAACTGCAAACCCAAGGTTGTTGTATTTCTCTTCATCCGTCTCAAGCAGAGTAGCCGCAATGTAGGACTCATCCCAGTTGCCGCCGATAAATGCAGCAGCATCGCCGGCGATAAAGTACTCACGCGCATCCTCATTTGTAACCGCGTTGAAATCCTCGTTAAAGATATCTGTCTCTGAGAACAGGTACTGTGTCTCAGCCAGAGCTGCTACGAACTCTTCATCCGTGAAAGCCGTGCCGTCCTTGTTGATCAGGCTCTGGAACCAGTCAGCTCCCGTATATCTGTTTCCAAGGGTAGAAAGGAAATCAGAATTCGCCTGCCACTGTCCGCCATTGCCGAACGCGATCGTATCGATGCCCTGCTCACTGAAATAAGCAACCGCTTCCTCGACCTCTTCCCATGTGCTCGGAAACTCATCATATCCAGCCTCCGCCCACATCGCCTTGTCATAAATAACAACGGTGCAGGTACCGCCGGTCAGCACCGGGTAGCCATAGATGCTGCCGTCAGCAGCCATGAAAGGTGTGAAATATGCGGTATTGTAATCATCGTAATACGGAGACTCAGCGATGATGTCCGTAAGATCCATGATCAGCCCCTGCTCAGCCCATGAAACAGTATTCATGCCCTGCAGAAGAAATACGTCCGGAAGATCGCCTGCAGCCGCCTGTGTAGCGATCTGGGTCTTATACTCATCGTTCGCAAGGATTTCCTGGGTCAGCGTGATGTCCGGATGAGCCTCATCCCATGCAGCCAGCACGCTGCGGAATCCATCGGATCCGCCATTCCCCTCAGACTCCTCTGATGTAGAATAATGGAAGATCGTAAGATCTCCTGTGTAAGCAAGCTCATTCACAGTCAGATTCTTAACCTCCTTCTCCGTCTCCTCGGCAGCAGCCGTTACTCCGAGAGAAAGAACCATAGCTGACGCGAGAGCTATGCTTAATACCTGCTTCCTTTTCATGTGTTTTCCTCCTTTTTGATTGAGTTTGATTGAATGTCAATGCGCTATAAAACAAATTTCCTTTATGCCAAAAACCTGTCCATACAGGTATGTGACCCACATCATTTTCCAGCAATCCGGTGTCATCGCATCCTATGTATTGTACAATTTGCCTTTTCTTAAACGTTTACGGAGATCTGTTGATAGCAATATTATACATCAAAATATTTTCATGTCAATCCTTTTCCTGTATTTTTTGTCCTGATTGTAAAAATGAGTGTTACAGGTCACACCTTGACCAAATTTACGTTATTTCTGTCTCTACAGGTGTGACCTGCAACGGCATCCGGCCATTTAAAATCGCTTCGCGATGGGCCGGATGCCCGAACGCTCTATGTCCTCACCCATGCCACGCAGCAAGTGCGTGGCATGGGTGTGAACAGTAACAAATGAGTTACTGACCTTACACAATCGGACAGGGAAAAATGAATTCCCCTGTCCGATTCGTAAACGGTAAAATTTTTATCCTTCACTGTAAAATGTCCTATATTCTCCGTACCTCTGTCCGCTCTTTTCTACGGGACAGCTCCGTCTTCCACTCGACCTTGTAGACCAGCCCGTGAATGACAAAGCTCATCATCGCGCCGCACACTACGTCGATCACAGAATGCTGGTCGAGCAGAACCGTAGACGCGCAGATCAGAACCATTATCACAAAATGCACCGCCACCGTAAACCGCCTGTGCCTGAGATTGTCAAGGCTGCAGACTGCCTGAAAAACCATCACCGTATTCATGACATGAATCGACGGACATACATTCGTCGGCGTGTCTATCGCCCGGAGCATCACAACAAGATTATACAATGTGCCGGTCTCGTGCGGCCCCGATGATAATCGAAGATTCAATCCGGTCGGAAATACATAATATATCACAAGACAGACGGTCAGGCCGGAAAAAATCATCTGGCACAGCTTTATGTAATCATCCCATCCGCGCCGGTAAAACCAGATAAATGTCCCAATAATATATGGAAACCAGAAAATATAGGGAATGATAAACTCCTCGCAAAACGGAATCAGCTCATCCAGCTTGCAGTGGATAATATACTTAGGTACTACATTTTCCTCCAGCCAGTGAAAGGCCGCAAGATAAAAAGCCATATAGCATACGGAGATCATGAGCGGGTATCTTCGAAACCAGGCTTTGATTTTTTGAATCCTCATATAACGTCTCCCCAAGGATAAATACTTACAGCTGTTCAAATCCGATTATCACAGGATTCGAGCAGCAAACGTCCTTCACATATTCTATGTGCTTCAGCAATGAAGCTTATCATAGCACCTTTTCTTTTTTTTGTCATCGGAATTCCGTTTTTTTTAAGGATTTTAAGGAATTTCTCTGATTTTCGTCATGATTCCGACATTTTTTCGGTTACTTTTTCCGTGTGTCATTTCTCCGTATTCTTCATCCTGTCAGCCTCTCCGCCCCGGCGGTATGAAACTTTTTTAATTTTTTTCGGGCGACGTCCGGGTCCGTGGAAAAGTACAGGGATACCACTCTTTGATCTACCGATTCCCAGACGTGAAGTCCCGTGTAGGAAGGATAGCTGCTCCACCAGTAATCCTCCAGACGGCACACATACCCCCGATTCAGCGGAATTCTGTGAATGCTTCTGCAGCATTCTACGATTTCAGGCAGGGTATCCAGCTTTTGAGTCTGTCCTGTCAGTTCGATCCTGGATTTCAAAGCTGCTCCGGCGCTTCGCCGTCTGTCTGACGCTGCGGTCTGGCAGAGCAGCCTCCTCACTGAAATCAGAATCGAACGTACAACCGCGGCGATTTTGCCAGCCTCAATTATAAAATATGCGTCGTCATCCATAATGCAGAACGCAAAAAGAAGCCAGCCGTCTCTTTCCCGTATCTCACTGATGAGATCAATCAAATGCTTTTTGATCCTCTCATCGGCAAAAAGACAGTGGCTCCCCTGCATCCTGTAATAATAAACTTTTCTCTCTGTTGGCAGATATGACATACCGTTTCCTCCTTTTGGGAAAATATTCGGATTTCCCATCCGGAATCGTAGCACATCCGCAAAGCCTTTTCAACACAGAACGACATTTTGAGACAATATGTGTCTGATTTTGTGTTACAGGTCACACCTTAACCAAATTTACGCTATTTCTGTCTCTACAGGTGTGACCTGTAACGGCATCCGGCCATTTAAAATCGCTTCGCGATGGGCCATGGGCCGGATGCCCGAACGCTCTATGTCTTCGCCCATGCCACGCAGCGAATGCGTGGCATGAGTGTGAACCAATGTCATTAAGTTAAGCCAATAGATATAAAGCGGTTTTTCCAAAT
>JAJQIE010000187.1 GCA_021199395.1 Lachnospiraceae bacterium
GCCCTACAACAGTGATGGCAGAGGAACGCAGTTCAACGGGGCGTATCAGCTGAAATCAGTAGAGCTGGTATTCCAGACGGAGGACGACTATCAGGCCTATCTGGATGGCACCGGCGCTGTTGGAGCCGGCACATCCGGGGGCGTGCTCAGATACACATCCGAGGAAAAAGTGACAAACGGGGAGATTACCGCACAGAATGATTTGATTACGGAAGCGTCAGATACCACCAGTACGGCCTGGACGACCCTGGATTATGAGTCCGCCGGTGAAGACGGCTCTGTCTGGAAGGTTACTTATAGTCTCCCTGACCAGAAGCTTGTCTGCAATGCCGAAGATACCTCCGCACCGGCGCTTTACTGCTTTATCCCGACCGTGAGCGGCGATACAGATCTTCAGATTCGGATCACGCTCTCCCCGGTGGACGGAGACGGAGATCTGCTGACAGACAGCAACACTCTGACGCAGCAGGGCAACAATATTTACTACAATACCTTCTTTTCCAGGACGGATGGGGCCTCTGGCACCGCGACGCCGCTTACCAGCAAAAAGGTATTTGTGAAGACCGTCAGGCGGACGATTACCGGCCTGATATGGATGGATCAGGATCAGGACGGGATCTATGTCTCACAGGCCTCCTCCGCGGGCAGTACGGATCAGCCGTTAGAGGGCATTGAGGTGGGGCTGTACACAACGACAGATCCCGGAGATATCGGCGGCGTGACAAGGACAGTGGCCCCGGACGGCACCGTGACCTGGACATACACGGATGGCGGAAATACTTATACATGGAGCTCCGTATCGGTGAACGGCGTCACGTACTATCCGGCGACAGATGTGCTCGGAAAGCTGGTGGATAAGGTGACGACGGGGGCGGATGGAGCGTACAGCTTTACGAACCTCGCGTCGGGTACCTACTATGTTCTGGTTACGGATTCCGATGGCGACTATACAGTCCCGGACACCGGCACTCAGCCGATTGCGTTTGGCCGGCTGAGTGTGACCTCAGACAAATACAGCGGCACGACCTATACAACCCCGGCTGCCGCCACGAACAAATCCGTTGAGGATTACGGCGGCGTGACAGACGCCGAGCTGACCACGGTGGGAGGCGTGACCTCCGGCGGCGCGGCTACGCTGCAGAGCACGATCATCACGAACAACGGCTCCGGCATATCCCTGCCGACCCTGGAGAGCATGCAGGTCGCTAACTATGTGACAAACAACTGGAACAGCGGCCTCTGCTACATCGATCTGACGATGGAGAAGCAGTGGGAGAACATACTGAATGCGTCGATAGAGGAAGGAAACTCCGTGACCCTGACACTGACCGGAACCATCGGCAGCGGGAGCACGACCGTTGTAAACGAGACGTATACCGTGACGCAGGGAAGCGCGGATGTTACCGCCGTGGACAGCGCCGGGAATACGGTTACCGTGACGGAGACAAAGAATACCACGGCGATGGAGGTCGTCTGGACACTGACGAGCGCGGCGCTGCAGGCGAAGGGCGCTTCCGGGGAAATCAGCTATAGCGTGACAGAGACGGCAAAGGATTCCTCCGGGGAGGAGCTCGTCGGCTATCTGTCAGACGTAAGCTATGACACACAGGGCTCCGTCATGACTGTGAAGGCGATCAACACGCAGATCCTGTACGAGCTGGAGCTTTACAAGATCAGCTCCTCCGCGGGAAGCAGTACGTACTATCTGTCAGACGCAGAGTTCACGCTGTACAGCGACAGCACATGCAAAAATGCGGTGGCTACCAGCATCAGCGGCACAGGCAGCGACAGCGGAAAAATCTATTTCGGCTATCTGCAGCCAGGCGTCTACTACCTGAAAGAGACGCAGGCGCCATCCGGGTACGCTCTGAACCTTGGGCTGCTGAAGGTCGAAATCACATACCCGACGAATGCTCCGACCACGCCGACCATCACCGTGACGCAGCTGCAGGACGAGGCGACAGGCAGCACGCTTCCATCCGGAGGAACCTCTTACAGTAAGCAGGACAGTCTGGAGGATCCCTCCGCGAGTGGGACATTGCTGACGAACATCTATACCGCAGCCGGCAACACGGGCGGTACTCTCTACACCATCTCGTTTGCGGTGGAAGACGACTGCGTCTACGAGCTGCCCGCGACCGGCTCCGTCGGCATTCTCTGGCCGACACTGGGCGGCGTCGCACTGATGCTCGTGGCGCTGGCGATGAGTGAGAGGAAGCGGTGGAGGATGGAGTAAAGCGCACACGCAAAAAATAGTGTAGAGCAATGTGCGAACGCGCAAAAGCATTAAGGAGCGAACGCACATTGCGCGAAAGCAGCAAAGTGGTGTAAGACAATGTGCGAGATTCGCATAAAATGCACATTTTCATAAAAAAGTCCTGGCGAATGCCGGAAAAAAAGAAAAGGAGAACATACTATGAAAAGGAAAAAGATTTTGTCACTCGCAGCCGCGGCAGCGCTCATGCTGTCCGCCATTCTGCCCGCACAGGCGGCGACATCCAGTACGCTGGCCGCAAACGGCAGCCAGATCGTCACGACATCGGAGACGGTCACCATCAGCCAGATCCCGGATGACGCGGCTGGCCTGAGCTTTGACACATATCAGGTACTTTACGCGAACTATGACGAAACGTCGAACGCGCTGACGTATCATCTGACCGACTGGGCAACGGCGGCGCTTAATGTCGGTGGGACTGGTAGTGCGTATGCCTCTGAATCCGCGGCGATCAAAGCGATCGCGGCTCTGACCGGGACAAGCGGAACCGGAATAACGGGGCAGTCTGGAGGTAACACCGCCACAGAGCAGAACGATATCGTAAATGCGCTGGCGGCGTATATCGCGCAGAATGGCTCGGTTGCTGCTGTTACTTCATCAAAGTGGAGCACGAACTGGTTATATTCGTCGGGAAACACGGAAGCGACATTAGACCTTCCGGTAGGCGCATACCTTGTGATCCCGAATGCTTCCAACATGGCGTTTCTGAATATGCTGGTCAGCGTGGACGCAGTCGCTTCCGGCTCGAATAACAAGTGGGAAACCTCCGCGCACGGCGCGGTTCTCAAGGGCAATAAAATAGACCTGACAAAGGTGGTAGAGGAGAAAGGCGCTAATGAAACCGCGGATGGCTCCACAGACGTGCGGATCGGCGGGACAGTGACCTACACGGTCACGGCGGATGTGCCGCGCTTTGCCTCCAATGCGGATAATATTAAGTTTGAGATCGTCGATGTGCCGACGAATGTAAAGATCGATACAACTACACTGCAGGTGTACGGCGTGAATGCGAGTGGTAACACGCAGTTGGATGAGTCAACCAATTATACATTTTCTTATAATTATACTAGTACGGAAAACAAATTGACCATTGATTTCTCCAGCCAGTACGGAGCTTCGTTCCGGAACCTGGAAACAAACGGCACCTATACCTATCCGTATACATCCGTAAAGATTACGTATGACGCGGAGCTGCTGAGCACCGCAGCTATAAATAGCGCGAACACGAATACGGTCACCCTTACCTATGGCCATGACGGTACGAGTAACACCGCGGCAAAAACAGCAAATGTGTATACATATAAGGTGAAGGTGACAAAAAAGGGAGAGGGAACTGCTAATCTTTCCGGAGCGTCCTTTGAAATCTCCCTCGGCGGTACGCCGATTACATTCGTCGCTGTATCCGGTTCGAATGGTACATATCGTGTGGCGGATTCCGACGATACCGGCGCTTCCGAGACAGTCACTACCGGTTCGGAAGGCACGCTCACCCTGCTCGGCCTCGACTCCGGAAAGACTTATATGATGAAAGAGACAGTCGCTCCGTCAGGCTACAGCATAAATACAAATGTAGTGTACTTTACACTCACCGCTCCGTCCACACTAAGCGGCACGGTCGCCGATGTGACCTCGAAGGAGTATACCGACAGCAGCAAAACCGAAGAAGTCACCGCAAACAAATCCTGGAGCGTCAGCCTGGCGTCGGACAGCACGGGCGCTGAGCTCTCCCTTACCGACACAAAAATCCCGGCCCTTCCGGCGACCGGCAGCGTGGGCATCATCGTGTTCACCGTCGTGGGCGTGGCGATCATGATCCTCGCGCTGGTGCTGATCCATTCGGGGAAGAGCAGAGAAAAGAAAGCTTGACAATTCCTGCCTGATTTAGCAGAATAGGTTTATCATGGCAGGATTGTTCCGGTCAATTGGGAAAGGAGCGTGCGGAGTTATGGGGGTTTATTTGAACGGAACAGGCGCGTACAGTCTGTTCCGGGAAGATTATTCGCTCACCTATTTTGTGGATAAATCAGGTATTCTAAATGATCTTGTGCCGATTCTGGAATTAAAAAATCCGGAGGAGAACGACGGAGGAAAAGGAAAGGATCCTAAGTATGTGTGCGTTACCAGACCACGTCGGTTTGGAAAAACAGTGATTGCTAATATGATCGCTTCCTATTTTGGAAAAGGGATAGTCAGCAGCGCGGAATTTGACACGATGCAGGTGGCGTCTTATGACTGGTATAAAAAGCACTTAAACACACATAACGTCATCCGTATTGTTTTGAATGAGCTGCCTGACGGTACGCTGACATACGAAAGCTACATTGCCAGGATAAAAAAGAGGCTGCTCATGGATCTGAAAATGGCGTATCCGGAGGCAGGAATCGAGAATGAGGATGCCGTCTGGGACGCTCTGACAACTGTTTATGAATATTGTGGCGGTGAGAAATTTATCTTTGTTCTGGATGAGTGGGATTATATTTATCATCAGGATTTTGCCGCTGAAGCGGAACGGGAGTCTTATACAAAGTTCCTGAGCAATCTCCTGAAGGATAAGCCATATGTGGAAATGGCTTATATGACGGGTATTTTGCCGATTGCGAAGTATTCCAGCGGTTCGGAACTGAATATGTTTTTTGAATACACGATGGCTTCGAAAGCGAAATACAGTGAATACTTTGGTTTCACAGATGCGGAAGTGGACGATCTGTACCAGAGATACCTGAAAGTGCAGGAAAATCCAGGGCTGTCCAGAGAAGATCTGGCATACTGGTATGACGGATATCAGACATTTTCGGGCATTCGATTGTACAATCCCCGCTCAGTGGTCGGAGCGCTTGGCGACAATCAGACGGGCAGCTATTGGACCAGTTCAGGACCGTATGATGAGATTTATTATTATGTGAAAGCGGATATCGGTGAGATCAGGGATGAGATTACGGAGATGATTGCCGGAGGCTCTGTTCCCGCGAATGTGCAGGAATACGCATCCACCTCTATGGAGCTAAATACCAGGGATGAGGTTTATTCTGCAATGGTGGTATACGGTTTTCTTACCTGCGCGAATGGCTGTGTATCCATTCCGAATAAAGAGCTGATGGATAAATTTACTGATATGGTAAAGCAAAAATCAGATTTCGGATATATGCACAGACTTGCGGCAGAGTCGGCCAGAATGTTGAAGGCTACACTGGCGGGGGATACTTTGCGTGAAAGGGAACACATATGAAAAAACACAAGAGCAATCCTGCACTGCTTCTTCTGTTTGCGGCAGGCTTCCTGCTGGTGCTGTACCCGGTGGCGGGCAACCTCTGGAATGCATACCGACAGCAGCGGCTGACGAATACCTACGAGACTGCGATGGAAGATCTGACGCAGGAACAGTATGACGAAATGTGGGAGGCGGTTTGGGAATACAATGCCTCCCATACGCAGGAATGGGTACCGGACGCGTTTGCCGCAGGCGAGGAGCAGGCGGAGGATGGGGACGAAGCGTATCTCGAATATGAAAGTCTTCTCAATGCGGCCGGGGACGGCATTATGGGCTATATTGAGATCCCTAAGATTGGGATAAAGATCCCGATTTACCATGGGACGGAGGATGAAGTGCTGACGAAGGGAGCCGGGCACCTGTTTGGGTCTTCGCTGCCGGTCGGAGGCGAGAGCACGCACGCGGTGATCGCGGCGCATCGGGGCCTGCCTTCTGCACCGCTGTTTACCGATCTGGATCTGCTGGAGGTCGGCGATCAGTTTTATCTCTATATTCTGGATGACATCCTTGCCTATGAGGTGGATCAGGTTCTGGTGGTAGAGCCGGATGAGACGGAGTCTCTCGTGTGTGAACAGGGCGAGGATTATGTGACGCTGGTGACCTGCACACCGTATGGTGTGAATACGCAGCGGCTTCTGGTGCGCGGACATCGGGTCGAATATACGGCGGAGCGCTATGAGGAGGAGTCGAATAAAAGCGCGGCTTCTCTTGTGACAAGCTATCCGCTGGTGGCGCTGGCCGGATTCCTCACAGTGGCAGCGGCGGCTCTGGTAATACGCCTGTATTATCGAAGGAAAGCGAAGCCTTCATCTGAACAGAAGCAGTGAGTGACAGAGCTTTTGGTCGAAAGGAAGCGGCGTCTATATCTGAACAGAAGCGGGAGGAGTGAATGCGTTCGAAGAGACGACAGGACAGATATCGGGAAGAACAACGGAAAGGGTTTCCGCTGCGGACAGCGCTGGGGATTCTCATTTTTGCCATCGGCTTTGGCGTGGTGGTCTATCCGGCGGTGAGCAATCTCTGGAATCGTTATCGGCAGTCGCAGCTTACGCAGAGCTATGACCAGGCGCTGGGGCAGGCCGAAGAGGAAGATCTGACCGCCATGTGGGAGGCAGCCTGGGAATACAACGCAAACCTGGCGGGCAATTTCATCGGAGACGCGTTTGAGGGCGCGTTGGCGGAGACGGAGACATCAACAGCGGCGGAGACGGAGACTTCAACAGCGGCGGACGGATCCGATCCGGCAGCGGACGGTGAGGGTTCGGAGATATCCGCACAGGACGACGTTCTTTATCAATCCCTGCTGAACGTCGCCGGCGATGGCGTGATGGGGTATCTATCGATTCCTGAGATAAATGTTTCCCTGCCGATTTATCATGGGACAGGCTCGGAAGAGCTGCAAAAGGGGATCGGTCATCTCTATGGCACTTCTCTTCCTGTGGGCGGAGCGAGCACGCATACCGTCCTGGCGGGTCACAGGGGGCTGCCGGGCGCGGCGCTTCTGACGGATCTGGATTATCTGGAAACGGGAGATTTCTTTTTCCTGTATATTCTGGATGAGGTACTTGCCTATGAGGTCATTTCCGTAGAAATAGTGGAGCCGACGCAGACGGACAGCCTTGCGGTTCAGGAGGGGGAAGACCTGGCTACGATCGTGACCTGTACGCCCTACGGGGTCAATAC
>JAJQIE010000260.1 GCA_021199395.1 Lachnospiraceae bacterium
TTACAGAAGAGCTGGAAACAGAAGTGCTGGTCGTAGGCTGCGGTTCCGGCGGATGGATTGCCGCGATGACCGCGGCGGAAGAAGGCGCGAAAGTGCTGGTCGTTGAAAAACGCGAGTCTCCTACCGGCCCAAGAGAGGATATCGGAGCGATCAATTCCAGCCTTCAGCTTGCATCCTTCGACGAATACCCTGAATTTGAGATTGACAAAATCGAAGCCCTCCAGGATATCGTGCGCTATGGCGGCGGCTATGTGGATTCCAATCTGATCCGCTGCTGGGAGGAAAACAGCGGGGAAATGGTAGACTGGCTGACCGAGCTGCTGGAGAGCACCGGAAACTGGTATATGAGCCTGGAGGGCGGCGTCGGGAACACTGATGATCCGGGACGCGATAAGGCTTACGCGACCGGTCACAGCCCGCACACTACCGAAGACGCTCCGGAGGATACTACGCTGAATTCTACCTTCCAGGCGCACTGCGACGAGCTGGGCGTGGAGTGGAAGCTGTCTACCTCGCTGGTAAAGCTTGAGCAGGATGAAAGCGGAAAGGTCACAGGCATCCTTGCGCAGGATCAGAACGATCAGCATTATATCCGCATCACCGCTTCCAAAGGTGTCATTATGTGCACTGGCGGTTATGCGACCAATACCAAGATGATGAAAGCGCTCCAGCCACAGACGCTGGACATGAAGATCAACTATACGCTCGGCTCTACCTGCGACGGCTCAGGAATCAAAGCCATGCTCTGGGCGGGCGCTGCGCTTGACCCGACGCACGCATCCATGATGTTCAACCGCTGCTGCTGTCTGCCCACTGAGACAGCGGGTTATCAGACCACGGGAAAATGGTTCTGGTTCGGTGAGCAGCCCTTCCTGAAGGTCAATCTAAATGGCGAGCGCTTCTGCAATGAATCCGGTCCGTATGAATTCATGCTCCACTCCATGTGTATGCAGCCGAACCATACGTACTGTGACATTTTCGACGCGAACAACGAGCAATACGCGGAACAGTTCGATGAAGTCGGATGCTGCCGCCTGTTCGCGTTCCCGAACGGCGCGCTTTCCAATATGACCTACGACTATGTGTGGAGCTCCGTGGAGACGCTGATCGAGGACGGTTATGTACAGAAGGCGAACACACTGGAGGAACTGGCGGAAAAGCTCAATATCCCCGCAGATACCTTCGTCGCGACGGTAGAGCGCTATAATGAAATGTGTGCTGCCGGAACAGATGAGGATTACGGAAAGGAAGCGCACCGCCTTACGCCGGTCGATACTGCTCCTTTCTATGGCGTCCGCACCGGAGCCTGGCATCTGACCACTCTGAACGGCTGCCGCATCAATACCGATATGCAGGTCATTCGTGAGGACGGCACCGCGATTGAAGGTCTGTACGCTACCGGTGACTGTACCGGTGGGTTCTTCGCGCACACCTATCCGAACCTGTTTACCGGACTGGCCTGCGGACGTACCATGACCTTCGGACGCCGCGCTGCGAAAATTATATCTGCGCTGTAAATCTGTTTTTTCAGAAATCAGATACCCCGATACACAGGGCAAGCTCTCGTTTGCCATGCAGGTATCGGGGTATTTTATCTGTTGCGGAAGCGTCAGGCGCCTAACAGGACATCTATCATCTGATAACCCTGCGGGCGAAAAATCCCGCTCATTTTTGCAGTCCGCTCACAATATAACCTATCGGAAGGGCTCTGGACATCCAGTGGATGTCCGTTTAGAGCCGACCGAAGCGGAGCGGAGACAGACGCTTGCGGGTTTTCACCCGATAGGTTAGCGACAGAATCGCCAGATTCTGGAGCATTATGAGGCGCTGGACATCCAGTGGATGTCCGTTTAGCGCCGACCGAAGCGGAGCGAAGAGCGGTTTTCTTCTCATAATATAACCTATCGGAAGAAGAGGACGCCTGCGGCGCTCCATTTCCATATATTTTCCGGCTGTCATACAGCAGATATGGCACCGGATCGGAGCTGTGCGTGCGGATCCGCAGCGGTGTCGGGTGATCCGGAAGCACCAGCATACGGTACGGTTCGCCGGATGCGTCCATCTGCTCCTTTACGATGCGAATGATTCTCTGATCCAGATTTTCTATTGCGCGTATTTTTCGCTCAAGACTGCCCTGATGCCCCATCTCGTCCGGCGCTTCCAGATGCACATAAGCAAAATCCAGACCGTCCTTCAGCAGCGCGTCAACCGCAGCCTGCGCTTTTCCCTCATAGTTCGTATTCAGGCCGCCATTTGCGCCCTCTACTTCAATGACCTTCATACCGGCTCCGATCGCTATGCCCTTCAGCAAATCGACCGCAGAAATCATCGCGCCTCTTTTTCCATTCTTTTTTTCAAAAGAATCCACCATCGGTTTTGTTCCCGCGCCCCAGAACCAGCAGCTGTTCGCCGGATTCAGGCCTTTTGCCTTCCTCTCCAGATTGATCGGATGGTTTGCCAGGATCTCATAGCTGCGCTTTTGCATAGCCAGAAGAGCCTCATCCGTCGGGAGATAAGGCTTGATCACCTCTGTCAAATGGTCATGAGGCGGCACAAGCTCTAAAACAGCGCCGCCCAAACGCGCAGCGTTTCTTTCATCGGCGGCGCGACCTGCCGCCGAAGCGGAGCGAGGGGACGCTTCCACAGCGCCGCCCTTCCAAATCATGCAATGGCGATAGCTTGTCCCCACATAAAACTGATATGTCTCGTTTTGCAGCTCCCGCTGCACTGCCTTCAGCAGAATCGCCGCGTCCTCCGTACTGATTTCACTGGAGCTGTGATCGATGATCCGCTTTTGCTCATACGGCTCTTCCTCCGTAAGCGTCACCAGATTGCAGCGCATCGCCACATCCGTATCCTTCATGGGTACTCCTATACTCAGCGCCTCAAGCGGAGAGCGTCCTGTATAGTATCGGCGAGGATCATATCCCAGTACGGCCAGATTCGCTGTATCACTGCCCGGCGCCATCCCCTCCGGGATCGTCTGTACCAGCCCTATCTCTGACCACGCCGCCAGCTCATCCATGGCCGGCGTCGCTGCCGCTTCCAGAGGCGTACGGCCGTCCAGCGCTTCCTGCGGCTCATCCGCCATACCGTCTCCTAAAATCACGATATATTTCATATTGGCCTCCATCTCATTATGGTTCGAGTGGCAAAATATTTGTTTCTTTCACTGTAAAATCGCGTTCCTCTCAGGCTTCAGCCGCGTATCCGGATCATCCCAAGAATCTGATTCCCCAATGCCGCAGCGCACTCCTGATACCTGCGCTCTGTCATGACCGGCGTGATCAGGCCACATTCGCCGGGCAGCCCGGCCTGTACGACTGAGCTTGCGCCAAAAGCACTCGCTGCCTCTCTCACACGGTCTGTCCCCTCTTCTCCCGCTATACGCACGAAAAACTGCTTCTCCGTCTCTGCCACTGGCTGCAGCTTTTGTTTCTCCGGCTTCCATTTCGACATCACGCTGCGGCCGAGAGTCTGCGCTTCCTCAATAACATCGGACACTACCGCGCTCGCGGTCGCTTCCTTTCCGGCGCCCTGGCCGTAAAACATCGCGTCTCCAAGCATATTTCCATGGACAAAAATCGCGTTAAACACGCCATTTACAAAATAAAGCGGATCCGTCTTCCGGACAAGATAAGGCGCCACCATCGCGATCGCCGTATCCTTCTCCCTGTGGCTGTACGCCAGCAGTCTGATCGCCATGCCAAGCTCTTTCGCATAGCGCACCTCCGCCGATGTTATTTTTGTAATTCCCTCCGTATAGACGTCTGTATAATCTATCCTTTTCCCATATGCCAGAGAAGAAAGAATCGCTATCTTACGGCACGCGTCATGTCCCTCTACATCCGCCTCCGGGTTGCGCTCCGCATATCCCTTTTTCTGCGCATCACGCAGCACATCGTCAAATTCCAGATTCTCATCGGCCATTTTGGACAAAATATAATTTGTCGTACCATTTACGATACCGGTAATCTCATCAATCACATCCGCGCCCAGAGAAGTGCGCAGCGGACGGATGATCGGAATGCCGCCCCCGCAGCTCGCCTCAAACAGATAGCTCGCGTGATGCTCCTGGGCAATCCCTAAAAGCTCCGTGCCATGTCTGGCGACAAGCTCCTTCTTTGAGGTACACACACATTTTCCTGCTTCCAGCGCACGCTTTGTGAATGAATAAGCCGGATTTGTTCCCCCCATCGTCTCGACCACGATGCGCACCTCCGGGTCGTTTATAATGACATCAAAATCATGGACGATCCTCTTCTGAATCGGGTCATCCGGAAAATCCCGCAGATCAAGTACATATTTTACCTCAAGATCCACTCCATTTTTTTCCAAAATACTGTCATGGTTCGTCTCAATCACTTTTACAACGCCGGAACCGACGGTTCCGTATCCTAAAACCGCTACTGCTATCATACCTGTTGTCACTCCTCCTGAATTTCGATGTGAAACCGGCCATCCGGCTCACTTTCCTGCGGGAATCGCTTCTTTCGCAGCCCTTCCTCATGCATCCCGTTACTGCATATTTTTGTTGCCCTCCACGGCAGGCCTGTCATTTGCCGCCAGACTGCGCCAAAACACATTATGCATATGTGACTAAATTTTACTCCCGTGTCAAAAC
Source organism: Lachnospiraceae bacterium (assembly GCA_021199395.1). Lineage (GTDB taxonomy): Bacteria > Bacillota > Clostridia > Lachnospirales > Lachnospiraceae > Choladousia. The sequence continues at coordinate 4,625 of JAJQIE010000260.1, forward strand.
ACATTTTGCATATATGGCCATATTTTACTCCCGCGCCAGTATTTTCAGATACTGCACGCCCGGCTTCGATTCAATCGTCTCTATCATATTTGAAATGTCTCCGGTCGATGGAAGCACCTCCACGCTAAGAGTCAGCATCGCCACCCCATTCGTCGGGATACTCTGATGAATGGTAAGTATATTCGCGTGATAATCGGCCACCACATGAAGCACATCAGACAAAAGCCCCGGTTCATCGTGCATCTGCATCAGAAAAGTAAATGTCTTGCCCTTTACCGTGTCCCGAAAAGGAAAAATGTCTTCTTTGTATTTATAAAAGGAACTCCGGCTGATGCCGACCGCATCCGCCGCTTCCTGTACCGTCTCAGCGCGGCCGGTTTCCAGCAGCCGTTTTGCCTCTACGACCTTCATCAGAACCTCCGGTACAGCCTTTTCCTTTACAACATAATATTTTGAGCCGTCTGGCATTTTCATCCCCCTTAATCCAACTCAATAAAATGGGCGAATCTGTTTGCAGCAGAAAAACATCTGTATACCACGGGGGGAATATTATCATATTTCAACAATTGATGCAAGTAAAATTTCACTGCAACAGCAACCGCAAGATCAATTTGGCAAAGCTTTCCTATATGACAAGAAATCCCGCAAAGCGGGATTTCTTTAAACTATTAAACAGATTCTTCTGTCTGCGCCTTACCGCCCAACGATACCCATTTCAGGTAGGCGTTGATAAACGGGTCGAGCGCTCCATCCATAACCGCATCTACATTGCCCGTCTCCTCGCCGGTGCGCAGATCCTTTACCATCTTGTAGGGCTGCATGACATAGGAGCGGATCTGGTTTCCCCAGCCGATTTCCTTGACCTCGCCCCGGATGTCGGAAGCTTTCTCCGCGTTCTCCTGCTCCCGCAAAAGCAACAGCTTTGTTTTGAGCATCTGCATCGCCTTGTCCTTGTTCTGGAACTGCGAGCGCTCATTCTGGCACTGCACCACAATGCCGGTCGGCAGATGCGTGATTCGGATCGCGGAAGATGTTTTATTGATGTGCTGACCGCCCGCGCCGCTGGAACGGTAGGTATCAATTCTCAGTTCCTCCGGATTGATCTCAATATCCAGATCCTGATCCAGCTCCGGCATGACCTCGCAGCTCACAAAGGAGGTCTGCCGCTTGCCCGCCGCGTTGAACGGTGAGATCCGCACCAGACGGTGTACGCCTTTCTCGGATTTCAGATAACCGTAAGCCTTGTCTCCGTTCACCTGGAAGGTCACAGACTTAATTCCCGCTTCCTCTCCGTCCAGAAAATCAAGCACCTCGACCTGATAGCCCTTCTTCTCCGCCCAGCGCGTATACATGCGGTACAGCATCGAAGCCCAGTCGCAGGACTCTGTGCCGCCCGCCCCCGCGTGGAGCGTCACGATCGCGTTTGCGTTATCGTATTCCCCGGAAAGCAGGGTCTTTATACGGATATCGTCCAGCGTCTGCTGAAACTCATCCAGCATTTCCTGTATCTCCGGAAGTACAGACGCGTCATTTTCCTCGTAACCCATTTCAATCAGGAGTTCGATCTCATCATACTGATTCTGCAGCTTCTTACAGGTCTCCACATCCTCCTTCAGACTCGCGAGAACCTTCATGGATTCCTGTGACTGTTCCGGATTATCCCAGAAATCCGGTTCCTCCATCCTGCGCTCCATCTCCTGAATCCGCTGTTCCTTGTTTACGAGGTCAAAGTGAATCCCTCACTTCCACTAATGGTTTTGTAAAGCTGTTTAAAACTGTTTTGAACTGGTCAAGTTCTACCATTGTGTCACCTTCTTTCTGAAAAAGTCAAAATTATAGTAAACGACGTAAGCCGTTTTACCCTGTGCCAGACGCAAAGCTGCAAAAGCAGTCATTTCTCACGCCTTCCGTCCGCAGCACTGCTTGTACTTTTTACCGCTGCCGCACGGGCACGGGTCATTCGGATAAATCTTTTCGGAAACGCGCTTCTTCGGCGTGCGCGGGCCGGAATCATCCTTATTTGTGCCGGTTACCTTCGCAACCTCTTCGCGCTCTACTTTCTGTTCCACCTTAATATGGTACAACAGACGGACGGTATCCTGCTGGATGCCCTCGGTCATCTCATCGAACATCTCGTAGGCACTCATCTTATACTCTACCTTAGGGTCGCGCTGGCCGTAGGCCTGCAGGCCAATACCCTGACGGAGCTGATCCATGTCGTCAATGTGATCCATCCACTTGCGATCAATGACCTTCAGCAGAATCACGCGCTCCATCTCACGGAACTTCTCATCATCCGCGACTTCCTGTTCCTTCGCCTCGTACAACTTTATCGCCGCATCCTTCAGGAATTCCTTGAGTCTGTCCTTATTCGAAATGGACGCCACTGCCTCATCCGTAACAGGAGAAAGCGGAATCGTTGGCAGGAGGATCGCGTTCAGCTCCTTCAAATCCCAGTTTTCCTTATCGTTGTCCGTACAGCTTCTGTCCACCGCTCGGCCAATGATATCCTCCGCCATCTTCAGAATTGAATCGCGCATGCTC
>JAJQIE010000124.1 GCA_021199395.1 Lachnospiraceae bacterium
CCTATGTGGCAAGGGAAATCTATGGCTTTTGCCACACGCTGCCGCAGGAGCTGCGGAATAGCTCTCCGCTGGACTTGTCGCTGGAATTTACGGATGCAGTTCCCGCACTGAGCCAGCTATTGACTGACCCAGACTTGACCGCACAGATCGCAGCCTTTATGGAGCAAGCAGCGGCACAACTCCCGGAAGATCATCGTTCCATTACACAGAACCGGCGGCAGCTTACTGATGTACTGGCATATCGTGATGGAACATTTAACCTGTTCCCCGTGAGTGAATCACATATCCCCACACAAAGGCAAGCCCCAACACGCAATCAAAACCGCAGCGGGCAGCGCTTCGACAGCGGTGTGGATGGACAGCTCAGTTTTATGAGCCTGTTGGGTAACGAGGAACCGGCTGCAGAAACGCCGTCTGATACTATCAGCCATGACGATACAGATACACCGGAGATTGCCGATGCGCCCGAAACTGCGGATGCAGAACCGATTGTTGAGGCACCGTCTGAACCTGCTCAAGAACCTGAACCGGCTGGAACAACTCCGCCCGTAGAATTGGAGATCCTACAGCCACTTACACTAACGGCAATGGACGAATACAACGCCATCAAGGAACAGCACTCCGGCCATCTGGTCGGATTTGAGCAGCACGGCTACTACGAGTTTTACGGTGAAGATGCCGCAAGAGCTGCCGACATATTGGGCCGCAATCTTCTGGAGAAAGACCTGCCCACTGGCGGCACAGTTCCCGTGACCGGCTTTAAGGCTTCCCAATGGGTCGCCGCTTCGCATCGCCTTTGGCGCTCCGGTGCAGATGTCTATCTCGCCGGGGAAAATCCAGACCACACCCACAGTCTGACGAAAGAGTTGCTGGCACAGGACTATGTGCCTGTCGGCGCAGAACTGAACATCGAGGGGCGTGATTTCCGTGTGGAATCCGTTGATTTTGCTACCGGTCACGTCAGTCTGGTCGATCTGACCTTCATGAATGCGATGGGCTTCCCCATCAGCAGAGTGGAGCCTCTGGATTTTGTCCGCAGCTTTGTTGAGGAACAACTCCCGCTTGGGCTTGAACCGGAATGGACACTGCTCCCCAATGATACGGAAGTGCCGTTTGAGGCAGAACCAGGAACAGAACCGGCACCCGTTCAAGATTCGGTGGCAGAAGCTGAACCTGCTGACACCGATGAAACAGAACCAGTAACAGCAGATACGCCAACACTTGCAGAGCAGGTGGAACAGTACGAAGCAGAGCGCACGGCGCTCCGTAATCAGGTGCTGGAGGGCCTGACCCCGGAGCAGAAAACCATTGTGGAAGCAATGGAGACTGCGGGTTGGCCCTTCCGTCCGACAGAAAATGACCCGATCTATTTTGGAGATGTGGATGATTACCCTGTTGTGTTCACCTCTTGGGAAGATGCCCACACCTTCATTGATTCTGCAGAACTGAAAGACACCCCTGGACTGCGTGAAAAGGTGCAGGCGATCCTTCACCCGGCACCGACGCCGCAGCCTGAAGTCACCGAAACGCCAGTGGCCTTCTATCCCGGCGAGCAAAACGGTCTGCCCTTCGATGTAGAGATCAGAACGCTGTCTTTTGATGAGCCTGAACCGCCTGCTCCTGCACAAGAATCTGCTCAAGAAGCAACCATATGGAACGTGGTCAGGGTAAGCGGCAGCGTCCGGGAATTTCTGAGCGGTGGATTTGATAGCGAAGCCGCAGCCATTGAATTTGCAGAGAGCATCGGCGCAGACGGAACGTATTTAGATGAGAATCAGTTTGAGTGGGGTCTGGAAGTAGAGGAAGCTATGGCCCCGTTACGGGAACGGGTTGTAGAGCCTGACCTTGATGAAATCTTAGACGAGAATCCCATCTCTGTCGAGATTGATGGCGAGTGGCAGACCTTCCCCAACCGGGATGCTGCTGAACAAGCCATACTTGATGCCTCAACACAGGCCCCGCAGGAGCCGCAGAACTTCCATATCACTGATGATGACTTAGGCGCTGGCGGTCCGAAAGCAAAATTTAGAGCCAACGTAGAAGCCATCCGGCTGCTGAACGACCTTGAATTTTCTGACCGTCTGGCAACTCCAGAGGAACAGGAAGTTCTCTCCAGATATGTCGGCTGGGGCGGCATCCCGCAGGCTTTTGATGAGAACAATGCAGACTGGGCAAAAGAGTATGCAGAACTGAAAGAACTGCTGTCCCCGGCAGAGTATGAATCCGCACGGGGCAGCGTCCTGAACGCTCACTATACCTCCCCCACAGTGATTCACGCCATCTATGATGCGCTGGGCAACATGGGTTTTACCACCGGGAATGTCCTGGAGCCTGCCTGCGGCGTCGGCAACTTTTTCGGGTGTCTCCCGGAGACGATGCAGGATAGCCGGTTATACGGTGTAGAACTGGACAGTCTGACCGGGCGTATTGCAAAGCAGCTCTACCAGAAAGCCAACATCACCATTGACGGCTTTGAACGCACGTCCTTCCCCAACGACTTCTTTGACGTGGTGGTCGGTAACGTCCCCTTCGGCAATTACGGCGTAGCGGATAAAGCCTATGACCGCCACAAATTCCTGATCCATGACTACTTCCTGGCAAAATCTCTTGACCAGGTACGCACTGGCGGCGTAGTCGCTGTGCTGACCTCCAGCGGAACGCTGGATAAGAAGGATACCTCCACCAGAGAATATCTGGCGCAAAGGGCCGACCTTCTGGGTGCGATCCGTCTCCCCAACAACGCCTTTCGGCGCAATGCTGGAACGGACGTGGTAGCGGATATCCTGTTTCTGCAAAAGCGTGACCGTGCGCCGCTTGAAATGCCCGAATGGGTACGCCTTGGCCAGACCGAGGACGGACATCCCATCAATCAATACTTTATCTCGCATCCTGAGATGGTGCTGGGTGAACTGGCTACGGAAAGCACCCAATACGGCAAACAGGAACTGACGGTTGCTCCTATCCCCGGCGCTGACCTGTCCGAGCAGCTTAAGGAAGCTATCTCCCACATTCACGGCAGTATTCAGGCAGTGGAGATCACCGACAGTGACCTGGATGTGGATGATTCCATCCCGGCAGACCCGGATGTGCAGAATTTCAGCTACACCGTTAAGGACGGGCAGATTTATTTCCGGGAAAGCTCTATGATGCACCGTCAGGAGCTGCCTGCAGCTACGGCAGAACGTGTCAAAGGCATGGTGGAGCTTCGGGATACTGTCCGCACCCTGCTGAAAATGCAGTTGGAAGATGCCAGCGACGATGCGATCCATGCACAGATGGCGCTGCTGAACAGCCGATATGATCTGTTTACCGCAAAATATGGCCTGCTGAACAGCACGGGCAACCGTCGTGCCTTTGCACAGGATACCTCCTATTTCCTGCTCTCCTCTCTGGAAAACATCGACGAGGACGGAAAGCTGGTCAGCAAGGCAGACATATTTACCAAACGCACCATCCGGAAAGCTGAACCTGTCACATCTGTGGACACCGCCGTGGAAGCACTCTCTGTCTCTATGGGTGAAAAAGCCTGTGTAGACCTCGCTTACATGTCGGAGCTTTATGGGAAGCCACCGGAGGAAATCTGTGAGGAACTGCATGGTCTGATTTTTCAGGACCCGATCACCGACCAATGGCAGACCGCTGATGAATACTTATCGGGTAACGTGAGGGCAAAGCTCAAAACAGCAGAGACTTTTGCGGAAAATAACCCGGCTTTTGCCGCCAACGTGGAAGCTCTGAGACAGGTACAGCCCAAAGACCTGACTGCCGGTGAGATTGACGTTCGTCTGGGCGTCACTTGGATTGAGCCAGAGATCATTACACAGTTTATGAGGGAACTGCTTCACACCCCGTCTCACCAGATATGGCGGGAAAATATCAAAGTCATGTACGCAGAATCCACCGACGAGTGGAACATCAAGGGAAAATCTGTTGACAGTGGCAACGTGACCGCCAATGTGACCTTCGGCACGAAGCGTGTCACCGCATATCGTCTGTTAGAGGATGCCCTGAACCAGCGACAGACAAAAATCTACGATACCATCCGGGATGAAAACGGCAACGAACGCCGTGTGATCAACCGGAACGAAACCATTCTCGCACAACAAAAACAAGATGCAATTAAAACCGCATTTCAGGAGTGGATCTTCAAAGACCCCCGCAGGCGTGAAACACTGGTCACACGGTACAATGAACGGTTTAACTGTATTCGGCCCCGTGAGTATGACGGAAGCCATCTGCAGTTCCCCGGCATGAACCCGCAGATCAGCCTGCGTCCGCACCAGAAAAATGTAGTAGCACACATTTTGTACGGTGGCAACACCCTCGCCGCCCACGCAGTCGGCGCAGGCAAGACCTTTAGCTGCATCGCCGCAGCGATGGAGAGCAAACGGCTGGGGTTATGCCACAAGTCCCTGTTCGTAGTACCCAACCACCTGTTAGACCAGTGGGGTACGGACATCTTACGGCTGTACCCCAATGCAAAAGTGCTGGTCGCAACTAAAAAAGACTTTGAACCGGCGAACCGGAAGAAGTTTTGCTCCCGGATCGCCACCGGCGATTACGATGCCGTAGTGATCGGCCACACCCAGTTTGAGAAAATCCCCCTGTCTGTGGAGCGTCAAAAGGCACTTCTGGAACAGCAGATTGAGGAAGTGATGGAGGGGATTTCCGATATAAAGGAGGCGAACGGCGAACGCTTTACCATTAAGCAGATGGAGGCTACTAAAAAGCGTCTGGAGGCCAGACTTAAAAAGCTGACCGAGGGCAAGGCCAAAGATGACGTTGTGACCTTCGAGGAATTAGGTGTAGACCGCCTGTTTGTAGACGAATCACAAAGTTTTAAGAACCTCTACACCTTCAGCAAGATGCAGAACGTAGCGGGTGTATCCACGACGGATGCCCAGAAGTCCTCGGATATGTACGCAAAATGTCAGTACATGGACGAAATCACCGGCGGGCGTGGCATTACCTTCGCAACAGGAACTCCCATCTCGAACAGCATGACCGAATTGTTTACACTTATGCGCTATCTGCAGGCAGACATGCTCCGCGATATGCGCTTGACCCACTTCGACAGCTGGGCGGCGCAGTTTGGTGAAACCGTAACGGCCATCGAGCTTACCCCCGAAGGTACAGGATATAGAGCGAAGACCCGGTTTGCACGGTTCTTCAATCTACCGGAGCTGATGAGCATGTGGAAGGAATGTGCGGACATTCAGACCGCAGATATGCTCAAACTCCCGGTCCCGGAAGCTCTCTACGAAAATATCGTGGTGGAACCCTCAGAGATTCAGGAGGGAATGGTTGCGGAACTGGCTGAACGCGCCGAAAGGATTCATGCCGGCGCTGTGGATGCCAGTGAGGACAATATGCTCTGTGTGACCAACGACGGGCGCAAGCTGGCTCTGGACCAGCGGCTCATTAACCCCATGCTCCCGGATGACCCCAACAGCAAGGTCAACGCCTGTGTGGAACAGACTTTTCGGCTATGGGAATCCACGGCTGCGGAGAAATCGACGCAGGTGATCTTCTGCGACCAGAGTACACCAAAGGGTGACGGCAGCTTTAATGTCTATGAGGACATCAAGGCAAAACTTGTCGCCAGAGGCGTTCCGGAAAGTGAGATTGCATTCATTCATGATGCTGCAACGGACGCACAGAAAGCGGCGCTCTTTTCCAAGGTACGCTCCGGTCAGGTGCGTGTGATCCTCGGCTCCACGTCTAAGATGGGCGCAGGCACCAACATTCAGGACCGCCTTGTGGCGCTCCACCATTTGGATGTGCCGTGGCGTCCCTCCGATGTGGAACAGCAGGAAGGCCGTATTTTACGGCAGGGCAACGGCAACAAGCAGGTGCATATCTTCCGCTATATCACGGAACGGACGTTTGATGCCTATATGTGGCAGATTCTGGAGAATAAGCAAAAGTTTATTGGACAGGTCATGACCAGCAAATCCCCAGCCCGTTCCTGTGAGGACACGGACGAAACCTCTTTGAAGTATGCCGAAGTCAAGGCACTGGCCTCCGGTAATCCTCTGATTCTGGAGAAAACAGAACTGGATACCGCTGTGACAAAGCTGAAACTGATGAAGGCAGACTTCACCAGCCGCCACTATCAGCTGGAGGATATGCTCATCCACACCTACCCGAAGCAGATCGCACAGACCGAGGCCCTTCTGGAAGGGCTGCAAAAGGACAAGGCTACCGCTACTGCAAATCTGCCGCCCGATGCAGAGCATTTCCAGATGACGATTGCCGGAAAGGTGTACACCGACCGGAAAGAAGCAGGCACGGCCATCATTGCCGCCTGTGCCGGTCTGAAAGCAGTCAACGCTGACGGTGTAATTGGAGAATACGCCGGTTTTACCATGTCAGCGCAGTTTGATTCGTTTTCCCAGTTATTCCGCGTAACCCTGAAAGGAGCTGTGAGCCACCAAATCGAGGTTGGCGAAGACCCGTCCGGTAATATCACCCGTATCAATAATGCCCTGAACGGTATCGAGAAGAAAATCGCCACCGCAGAACAGCGTCTGGAGACGCTTCAGGAGAATGTGGCGAAAGCCAAAGAAGAACTGGAACGTCCCTTCCCCCAGGAAGCAGAGCTTGCCGCAAAACAGCGCAGGCTCACCGAAGTCAATACGATGCTGGATTTGGACATTCAGGATCAGTCTATGCCGCCAGAGCAAAATGTTTCCGGGCAAGAAGAACAGGCTGCGGATGCACCAAAGCGGCACAGCTCATTACCCAGCCAGCAGACACCGACTGCAGGAACTCCCCCACCGGAGCCAAAACCGACCACACAGTTTGAATACGCTCCCCGGCAGGACGCGGCTCATGCAGATGCCCCAAAGCGCCCTTCCGTTTTGGCTAAGTTAAGCGAAGCCAAGGCAAGAGCTGCAGGCCAGTCTACTCCCGATGCCACCCACCACAAGAAAGACCATTCCCTTTAATTCCATGCCAGCCGGGGCACTCCGGTGTCCCGACTGGCAGCACACCGCAGATTATGCCATAAAAGGAGGAACCAGAAATGGCACAAGAAAAACAAAACTACGCTGAACAACAGCGGCAGAAGATCAAAGCCGCAACCGAACGGTTGGAAGCCTGTTTTCGGTAAAATGAAAGCAGCGCAAAAGGTCCCCAGAATGTGAGCACCCA
>JAJQIE010000118.1 GCA_021199395.1 Lachnospiraceae bacterium
TGGCGTGTTAATATATAACATGTCGTGTTAAGGCTCTTTTTGGAAAAAACGAGCGGAAAAATGGGGAAAAACATGAAAAGTGAGATCGGAAAAGCCGCTGCAGAAGGGCTTTTCGGGAGGTGGATGTTAAAATGAAATTAGGTATCGTAGGATTGCCGAATGTGGGTAAGAGCACACTGTTTAACTCTCTTACAAAAGCCGGTGCGGAGTCGGCAAATTATCCGTTCTGTACGATTGATCCGAACGTGGGAGTGGTAGCGGTTCCGGATGAGCGCCTGGGATTGCTGGCGAATCTTTATCATTCCGCGAAGGTGACGCCGGCGGTGATTGAGTTTGTCGATATTGCGGGACTGGTAAAGGGTGCGTCGAAGGGAGAAGGACTGGGCAATCAGTTTCTGGCGAATATCCGTGAGGTTGACGCGATCGTCCATGTGGTGCGCTGCTTTGACGATACGAATGTGATCCATGTGGATGGGACAGTAGATCCGGTACGCGACATTGAGACGATCAATCTCGAACTGATTTTCTCGGATCTGGAGATCCTGGAGCGCCGCATTGCAAAGACAGGACGCGCGGCGAATAATGACAAGGCTGCCGCGAAGGAACTGGCTCTTATGAAAGCGCTGAAGGAGCATCTGGAGGATGGAAAGCTTGCCATCACCTACACAACAGAGGATGAGGATGAGCAGAAATGGCTCCAGGAGTACAACCTGCTCACGGCAAAACCGGTGATCTTTGCCGCGAATGTCGGTGAGGACGATCTGGCGGATGACGGCGCTTCTAATGCTTATGTGCAGGCGGTGCGCAATTATGCTGCGGAGACGAACAGCGAGGTGTTTGTGATCTGCGCGAAGATCGAGGAGGAGATATCGGAGCTGGAGGACGATGAAAAACAGATGTTTCTGGAGGATCTTGGATTGAAAGAGTCCGGTCTGGAGAAACTGATAAAGGCAAGCTACAGCCTGCTTGGGCTTTTGAGCTATCTGACCGCGGGAGAGACAGAGACGCGTGCGTGGACGATCAGAAAAGGGACAAAGGCTCCACAGGCAGCCGGGAAAATCCATTCCGACTTTGAACGCGGCTTTATCCGGGCTGAGGTCGTAAACTACCGGGATCTGCTGGACTGCGGCTCCCTTTCCGCTGCAAAGGAAAAAGGGCTGGTCGGGCTGGAAGGAAAAGACTATGTTGTAAAGGACGGAGATGTGATCCTGTTTCGGTTTAACGTATAATGTTCATAACTGTTCAGCGCCTTCACAGTTACTGATATTCACTAATGGAGTTTAACATGAATGGTACAATCCGATTCCCTCATCTGGGGATCACGCTTACGCATGTGATTAAGACAATCCGCATTGGCGATTTTGAAATCGCGTGTTATGGAATCGTCCTTGCGGTGGCGATGATGACGGGGCTTTTTCTGGCCATGAGGGTGGCGAAGGCGACCGGCCAGAGAGAGGAAGACTATTTTGACCTGGGGATCACAGCGATTATCGTGGCAGTGATCTGCGCGAGGGCTTACTATGTTGTGTTTTCCTGGGATTATTACAGCAGCCATCCTGCTGAGATCTTTAATCTGCGCAGGGGCGGGCTGGCTATCTACGGAGGTGTGATCGGCGGGATCCTCACTGTGATCCTGTTCTGCCGCGTGCGAAAGATGGATTACCGTAAAGCGCTGGATACGGCTGCGATCGGTCTGGTGTGGGGGCAGGCGATCGGCAGGTGGGGGAACTTTTTTAACCGGGAAGCCTTCGGGGATTACACGGATAACCTGCTCGCCATGCAGCTTCCCGTCAGCGATGTGAGGGCTTCCGAGATCACAGAAGCGATGCGGGAGCATTTGCTTGTGATCGATGGGGCAGAATATATTCAGGTGCACCCCACTTTTCTCTACGAGTCCCTCTGGAACCTTGGGGTGCTGGTGATTCTGCTGGCAATGACATCCAAAAGGGTCCGGGAGAGGGAACGCGATGTCCTGCGGAAGCAACCTGCGCCGCATGGCGGTGAAAAAGCTGTGCGCGGACGGAGCAACAGCGGTGAAGATGGGAAGATAGTCCTGACCTATTTACTGCTGTACGGAGCCGGCCGTTTCTGGATTGAGGGCCTGCGCACCGATCAGCTGCTCCTCTTTGGAACCGGGTTGCCGGTATCCCAGGTTCTCTCCGGGATACTGATCGCGCTCTCACTGACCCTGCTTATTATAATGAAAATGAAAGGAACGAAGGACGATGAATAAAAAGGAAGCACTGAAAAGCTGCATTGAGGAAGAAAGAAAGAAACTGAATTCTCTGATTGGGGAAAAAGGCAGACTGGAGGACGCCTACCGCCAGAGTCTGCTTGTAGATCGCCTGATCGAGCGCTACATGGAGCTGGCGGATTAGATGCCATATATACGAAGTGTTTTTGGCGCAGCCTGACAACAGGCGTCAGGCTCGCCGTGAGTAATAACGGTCAGATTTTTCATCGGAATCAGATGGAATAGACGGGATTTGGAAGAAAAAGAAGCTGTCGCTAGATTTTGCGGCAGCTTTTTTTTGATTTACAAGATGTTGTAAATGACGGAATAATTCAAAATATAGCGAGAATTTAGGCTTGTATTTTGCGGGAAATTCCTGTATTATTAACGGCAAGTGGTAGAAAGTGGTGTATCGTGGTAGCTTTGTGGAGGATTGTGGAACTTTCAGAACCAGGCTGACGCGGTAGGGGAACACCATCGGTCTTCAAAAGAAGGTGTGTCATGATGTTTATGGGCGAATACAATCATACGATAGACACCAAAGGCAGACTGATCATCCCGGCAAAATTCAGAGAGATACTGGGCGATGAATTTATTGTGACAAAGGGATTGGATGGTTGCCTGTTTGTGTTTCCCAAAACAGAATGGCAGATTTTCGAGGAGAAGCTGCGCAAACTGCCGCTTACACAGAAGAACGCCAGAAAATTCACACGTTTCTTTATGGGTGGCGCGACCACATGTGAACTGGACAAGCAGGGGAGAATTCTCTTACCGCAGAATTTAAGGGAATTTGCGAAGCTGGATAAGGATGTGGTGCTGTCAGGCAACCTGAATCGTATTGAGATCTGGAACAAAGCAGACTGGACGGAAAACAATGCTTATGATGATATGGACGACATTGCCGAACAGATGTCAGATTTGGGCTTAGATATTTGACATGGTTTTCCCGCGACGGGGGAGGATTAAATGGAATTTAAACACAAATCGGTACTTCTTTTCGAGAGCATTGAGGAACTGCGGATAAAGCCGGATGGAATTTATGTGGATGGTACGCTGGGCGGCGGCGGACATTCTCTGGAAATATGTAAAAGGCTGACGGACGGCGGACGGCTGATCGGTTTTGATCAGGATGCGGACGCGATTGAGGCAGCCACAAGGCGCTTGGATGAGTTTAAGGATCGTGTGACGATTATACGCAGCAATTACTGCTATATGAAGGACGAGCTCCGTAAACTCGGTGTGTCATCTGTAGATGGAGTCATTTTGGACCTGGGGGTCTCCTCTTACCAGCTTGACACTGCAGACAGAGGATTTACCTACCGGGAGGACGCACCGCTGGATATGAGGATGGATCAGCGGCAGACCCTTACGGCAAAGGCAGTTGTGAACGAATACAGCGAGATGGAGCTTTATCGCGTCATCCGCGACTATGGGGAAGAAAGGTTCGCAAAAAATATTGCCAGACATATCGTGAACGCACGCAATGAAAAAGAACTGGAAACGACTGGGGAGTTAATTCATGTTATAAAAGCGGCGATCCCGATGAAGGTGCGGGCAGTAGGAGGACACCCGGCCAAAAAGACATTTCAGGCCATTCGTATTGAGGTCAACCGGGAACTGGAGGTTCTCGAAGATTCGCTGGAGGATATGGTGGACTTATTGAGCGATGGAGGGCGGATCTGTGTGATTACATTCCATTCACTCGAAGATCGAATTGTAAAAAATAAGTTCCGATATCTGGAGCGTCCCTGTACATGTCCCAGAGAATTTCCGGTATGTGTATGTGGGAAAAAACCAAAAGGAATTGTGATTACCCGTAAACCGATCCTTCCGTCAGAGGAGGAGCTTGAGAGAAACAGCAGAGCCAAAAGCGCAAAACTTCGTGTATTTGAGGCAGGAGACAGTTATGGCAGGAGCAGGAAACAGCCGGAGGGCTTCTGAGGGAAGCCGGTACAGCCGGACGAAGACGGCAGACCACGACAGAAGAACATACACATATATAGACGGGACTGCGGTAAGGAAGCTGGATGTCCAGACACAGCCTGAGAAGATACAGGAGTCTGAGTCCGCGCAGGTAAGCCTGAACACGCGCAGAAACCGTGAGCGCGCGCTTCAGATGAATCTGGGGTATGTGCTGTTTCTTACGGCGGCGGCGGTGATTACCGTATTTGTATGTGTGAATTTTCTGCAGCTGCGTGCGAAGAACACACTTCTTCAGGAGGAGGTGGCTTCGCTTGAAGCGGAGCTCGATTCCGCAGTGCTGGAAAAGGCTTCCGAATACAACCGTGTGATGAATGGTATAGATCTGGAATACATTAAGGATGTGGCCACAAATGAGCTGGGTATGCGGCAGGCCACATCAGATCAGATCGTATATTATGAGGTGGAGGACGGCGACTACGTAAGGCAGTATTCCGAGGTACCGGAAGAGTAGGTGAAAAATTTGGCAAATCGGATAAAAAAAGAACGCAGATTTACAAGACGAATGCAAATAAAGCTGTTGGCTGTATTTGCATTTGTTTTATTGGGGCTTGTGGTGCTGCTGCTGCGTATCGCGCAGATCAGTATCACTGAGGGAAACAGCTATGCGAAGCAGGTGCTGTCACAGAACAATTATGACAGCCAGACGCTCTACGCCAGACGCGGCGAGATACAGGATGCAAACGGACGCCTGCTCGCCTACAGTGAAAAGGTTTACAATCTGGTACTGGACTGTGCTGCGGTCAATGAGGATCCGGACGATTATCTGGAGCCGACGGTGGAGGTGCTGAGCGAGTATTTTGGACTGGACGCGGATGGGCTGGAGGAGCTGATAACAGCGGATGAGACAAAGGACAGCCGCTATCAGATCCTGCAGGTAAAGGCGGAAGGGGAAGATCAGTACCTGACGGCGGATGAGAAGACCGCTTACGAGGAATATATAGATGAATACGCGGACGTGTCTTCGAATTCGTTAAGCGTATCCGAACAGGAGGAAAAGAAGAAGCGGGCGCTGGTGACAGGAATTACGTTTGAGGAAAAATACATCCGTCACTATCCGTTTGGCTCGCTCGCGAGCAACACCATCGGATTTTCGAACAGTCTTGGCGACGGGATCGTCGGCCTGGAGGCCTATTATGACGAGCAGCTTCAGGGGACGCACGGACGCATTTTCGGATATCTCAATGAGGATACGGAATATCAGACGAAAACGATTGCGCCGGAAAACGGCTATACGCTTGTGACTACGCTGGACGTCAACATCCAGGAAATCGTGGAAAATGCGATTGCGGAATTTGATGAGACCTATGGAGACGACAATGATGACGGGACTGCCAAACATGGCGCAGAGAATGTCGGAGTGGTGGTGATGGACCCGAATACGGGCAGCATCCTCGCCATGGCGACCAACCAGAGCTTTGACCTGGAGGATCCGGACAGTGTTCTTTCGGACTGGTACACAGAATCCGAGATTCAGGATCTGGAAAAAGCGGATGAGGACGGCAGCGCTTATAACGCGGCGCTATACGATCTGTGGAGCAATTTCTGTGTTTCCGACAGCTATGAGCCGGGCTCCACATTTAAGCCGATGACGATTGCAGCCGCACTGGAGATCGGAGCCATATCGACAGGAGACAGCTTTGTCTGCGACGGCGGGGAATATATTACGGATACGGAAATTCACTGTGACGTGTATCCGGGTGCGCACGGGACCGAGACGCTGGAGGACGCCCTTGTGAATTCCTGCAACGACGCCCTGATGCAGATTGCGGCAAAGATGCATGTGTCAAACTTTATCGAGTACCAGTCGCTTTTTAACTTCGGAAAGAAGACGGGCATTGACCTCCCGAATGAGTCGAGCGGCGTGGTGTATACGCAGGAAACGATGAATGAGGTGGAGCTGGCGACCTGCTCCTTCGGACAGGGCTTTACCTGTACCATGATACAGGAGATCGCCGCTTTTTCCGCCGTTGTGAACGGGGGCTATTACTATCAGCCGCATGTGGTGGATAAAATTTTGGATGAAGACGGCGCGGTTATAAAAGACAATTCAGAGCTTCTGTTAAAACAGGTGATCTCGTCTTCGACCTCTGATATTTTAAAAGAATACCTGGAGAGCGTAGTGGAGGATGGTACCGGAAAGACATCGCGTGTGCCGGGCTACCGTGTCGGAGGAAAGACCGGTACGGCCGAAAAGATTGATCCGGATACCGGTGAGCGCGCGGACGGCCTGTATCTGGTATCCTTCATCGGAGCCGCTCCGATCAACGACCCGCAGGTCGTGATTTATGTGGTAGTCGATGAGCCGAATGTAGAGAATCAGGCGAGCAGTACCTACGCACAGAAGCTCTTTCAGACGATTGCGCTTGAGATCCTGCCCTATATGGGGATTACGGCGACCGAGGAAATCACGGATTCTCTGCTGGCGGAGCTCGGACTGACGGCGGACGATGTGGAGGAAGTGGAAAGCGTTACGACCTTCCAGGCATTTGATTCCTATGGGAATCTGTACAGCGACGCCCGCGTAGAGGACGGACAGGTCGTAGACGGAAGCGGGAATGTGATCGCGGGCGCTTATATCGACGAGGATGGAACGGTATACGACGGCTATATGAATGCGGTTTCTGCCATCGAGTCAGGCGAAGGGGATGAAGAGTCCATCGCATCGAATCCGGATATGGCGACGCCGCCCGATGAGGGCTCGTCGGATGATTCGGACTCGACGGTGGTCGATCCGACCGACATCGAGGAGGATTCCGCGGAGGAATAAGGAACTGGCACGGAATAACCTGAGCAGATTGTGCTTCACGTATTAGGCGTGCAAGATGCCCAGGTAATTTCGTGACAGGTCCTAAGGATGATACAGAGGCTCGCATATCGTCCGGTCGCCCGGAATAGATTGTAGTAAAACGCTTTCCGGAGCTTTCATGCAGAAA
>JAJQIE010000010.1 GCA_021199395.1 Lachnospiraceae bacterium
CTACTATCTGGTATCAAACGGAATTCAGGAGATCCGTGAAAACGGCTTTGGCCGTGAAAACATTCCGGCGATGATGGCGGCGGTGGTGGTGATCTCCGTCCCGCTGATCGTACTGTTTCTGATTTTCCGCAGACAGATCATGGCGGGCGTGTCGCGCGGAGGGCTGAAAGCCTGAAATGGTCGGTCTGATGAAGGGAAAGGACTGAGGATAAAATGAGAAATGAGAGGAAACGAAGTGAGAGATCAAACGGGGGGCTGGGGCAGCCTCGGATGGCCTTGCTGGCGGCGCTTTTTATGTGCTGCATGCTGACGCTGACGGGCTGCCATGGATCGCGTGAGACAAAAGAAGCGTTTCAGGTGCCGGATGAATTCGATACCTCGCGCGAGTATGAGATTACTTTCTGGGCGAAAAATGATACGAATAAGACTCAGGTGGCGGTTTACGAGCAGGCGATTGAGGATTTTGAAGCGCTGTATCCGAATATTACCGTGAATATTCGGCTTTACACGGATTACACAGATATTTACAATGATGTGATCACTAATATCTCGACAGACACGACCCCGAATGTCTGCATCACGTATCCGGATCATATAGCGACTTACCTGACAGGCGATAATCAGGTCGTTTCGCTGGATGACCTGATGACGGATGAAGCTTATGGGCTTGGAGGGAGCGAGCTGGAGTTTGATTCGCCGACGGTTGATGAGGTTGTGCCGCAGTTTCTGGAAGAATGTCAGATCGACGGGTACTATTACGCGCTGCCGTTTATGCGGTCTACGGAAGCCTGCTATGTAAATAAGACTTATGTGGAGGCATTGGGATATGAGCTTCCCGAAACACTGACCTGGGACTTTATCTGGGAGGTATCGGAAGCCGCCTTAAAGCAGGATGAGGACGGAAACTATCTGGTGAATGGGCAGAGCGTGATGATTCCGTTTATCTACAAATCGACGGATAATATGATGATTACCATGCTGCGTCAGCTCGATGCAGGGTATTCTACAGAGGATGGAGAGATTCTGCTCTTTAATGGGACTACACAGGAGCTGCTGTACCAGATCTCCGGGTATGCCGGGAGCAGGGCGTTTTCCACATTTAAGATATCCGGTTATCCTGCCAATTTCCTGAATGCGGGACAGTGTATTTTCGCGATTGATTCGACCGCGGGCGCGACCTGGATGGGGACGGATGCGCCGCTTATGGATATCAGCGAGGACAAGATTGTTGCGTTTGAAACTGTTGTGATGGAGGTCCCGCAGTATGACACTGAGAATCCGCAGATGATCTCTCAGGGGCCGTCTATCTGTATTTTTAATAAGGAAGATCCACAGGAAGTGCTTGCCTCCTGGCTGTTCGCGCAGTATCTTCTCACGAACGATGTGCAGATCGGGTATTCTCAGACAGAGGGCTACGTTCCGGTCACGACGAAAGCACAGGAGTCCGCGGAGTACCAGGATTATCTTTCAAGGTCGGGTGAGGACAATTCTGTTTATTACAGTGTCAAAATCGACGCGGCAAGGCTGTTGCTGGAAAATACGGAAAACACCTTTACTACCGCTGTATTCAACGGCTCCACGTCCCTTAGAAGTGCCGCGGGACAATTGATTGAAAACACGGTAAAATCCGCCCGCAGAGGCGAGACAATTGATGACGCTTATTTTGAAACGCTTTACAGTGATGTGACTTCCCTCTTTCGCCTTGATCAGATTGAGAGCGCCGAAGGCGATGATTCCGGGGGATTGAAAGACCTGGGGCCGCTGCCGCAGACCGCCGTGATTCTGCTGGCTTCCCTGGCGGCCGTATGGATCTTCCTGCTCCTCTACATGCTGAAACAGCGACGGTCTAACGCGAAGCGTTATTAAGATGACCGTCGCGATCTGCCGCCGAACGCTAGTGAGGGGGCGTTTCCACAGCGACGGTCATCCTAAAATGGAAAGGAGTGATAGAAAAACGATGGCGGGATATCAGGAAACGGCATTGTACTATAGCCCGGCAAATGGTGCGAAGGTGCGCAAGGTCAAGGGTGTGCTGGTGCGGCTTGGCATACGGATAAAAAATATAACTCCTGAGCAGTTTGACGACCAGGTCGGTACTTTGGCTGGTCTGGAGGAATTTCCGGGAAAAAGTATAAAAAGCAAAAAATCGGACATTGATTCAACCGGGGTATCAGACAGAACAGCGGACTCGGAAATACTGGTGCTTTGCAATTTTACGGATGCCAGTCTCGACCGGCTTTTACGGGAGCTGCGCAAATCCAATGCGTCCGTGGCATTAAAGGCCGTGCTGACAGAGACAAACTGTGCGTGGAGCTTTTACGAGCTGTATCAGGAGGTGTGCCGGGAGCATGAGGCCATGACGGGAAAAATAAAAGAGTAAAGGAGATGTTCAGATTGCCAGCATTATCTATGTTCTTTGGGATTATTATGCTCAGACCGACAGCAGTGCATGCGGAGGCAGTATGCGCGTATCAGATATTGGTGGCGTTCGATAATGGAGAAAAAAAGTATTTTGATGTTGAACCTTATATTAAAGGTGAATGGTATGGAAAATTGAGAGTTTATGAATATTTTAAACGAGTTTCAACAGATGGTTATACTGTTGTGTGGCCGGATGGGCAGGATATATGTCCAGATGAATTATATGACTTGAGTAGACAGGCATCTTGAATGTCTGCGTTTCTTACCATAAAGAAAAGCAAGGATTTCACTTTGGATTACCATAAAATAAAATCAACCAGAAGGAGGAAAGAAAATGGAATTAAAAGAAATACTTCAGCATGTAGATCACACATTGCTTGCGCAGGACGCGACCTGGGAGCAGATCCGGCAGATCTGCGATGACGCGATAACTTATGAGACGGCCTCTGTCTGCATACCGCCCAGCTATGTAAAACAGGCGGGAGATTACCTGAATGGCAGGGTAGCGGTCTGCACGGTGATTGGTTTCCCGAATGGGTACAGTACCACGGCTGTTAAGGAATTTGAGGCAAAGGACGCGATTGCAA
Organism: Lachnospiraceae bacterium; assembly: GCA_021199395.1. Classification (GTDB taxonomy): domain Bacteria; phylum Bacillota; class Clostridia; order Lachnospirales; family Lachnospiraceae; genus Choladousia. The sequence goes on from JAJQIE010000010.1 coordinate 3,009, forward strand.
ACGGTGCGGATGAAATAGACATGGTGATTAACATCGGATGGGTAAAGGATCAGAAATACGACTGTCTGTTGAATGAGATTCGCACATTGAAAGCCGCCTGCCAAGATAAAATCCTGAAGGTGATTATTGAGACTTGTCTGCTGACGGATGAAGAGAAGATTAAGCTCTGCGAAATCGTGACAGAAGCGGGTGCGGATTTTATCAAGACATCCACCGGATTCAGCAAGGGCGGCGCGACTTTTGCGGACATAGCCCTGTTTGCGGAGCATGTCGGCAGTAATGTAAAAATGAAAGCCGCCGGGGGAATTTCTTCGCTTGACGACGCTGCAAGATTTCTTGAGCTGGGAGCTTCACGACTGGGTACAAGCCGGATTGTGAAAATTGCGAAGCAAATGTCCTGAGGAAAAGATCACGGAATAGCAACGGCAGTTCTTTCATATACTTAAAGCAAGGCGATTGCATCCGGGGTGTGGGATGGAAGAAAAAAAGAGCGCAAAGCCGCACAGCATTTTGTGGAAGGACAGGACAGAGGGAAGTGTGGCCGGCGTAATAGACGTCCTTTCTTTTGATGAAAATATGGTGGTGCTTCAGACGGAACAGGGGACGCTGACTGTGAAAGGGAAGAATCTCCATATTGGACGTCTGGAGCTGTCCTCCGGTGAGGTGAAAATGCGCGGCAGTGTGGACAGTATCGTTTATTCCGGCAGCAACCCCGCAAAAAAAGGCAGTCTGATGAAGAGGATGTTTCGATGAACAGTGTGATACGGCAGGAGACTGCCGTATTTCTGATTTCCATCCTGCATGGCGCGATACTTACGTTTCTGTATGATTTCTTGCGTGCGCTGCGCCGCTGTTTTCGGCATAGCCTGGCGGTACTTTCCGCGGAGGATTTCGTGTTCTGGCTTTTTATCGGTTTTCTCACCTTTTCCCTGACCTTTCGGGAGACGGACGGCGTCATTCGCGGCTATGTTGCGGTGGGGATTCTGCTGGGTTTTTTGCTGTATCATTATACGCTCAGTTCTCTGGTAGTGGCGGTTTTATCCGGTATTTTTCAGTTCCTGCGAAAAGTGTTTGGTTTTCCCTGGCGGGTTTTATCTGCTGCTGTCAAAATAATTTGTGAATTTATTAAGAAAAGAATTGAATTTGCTCGAAAAAAGGCTTACAATGTAAAAAAAGCCAGGGGGGAGTAAAGAAAACGGAGAGGGGAAAATCGTTTTCTTTCAGAAGGGGAAATAAAATGGCAGGACGTAAAAGAAGACCGAGCAAAAGTAACCGCCGCGGTATGTATTCAATTGCGGCAATTGTAATGGTAATGCTGGTAGGATTGCTGGTACAGAGCCAGTCCCTGAGAGCGGAAAATACGGATTATGAAGCCCAGAAGGCCGAGCTGGAGCAGCAGATTACGGATGAAGAGGTTCGTGCGGAGGAGATCAGCGACCTTTCCGGTTATCTTGCTTCGGACGAATATGTTGAAAAGCTGGCGAGGGAAAAGCTGGGGCTTGTTTATGAGGACGATGTGATTTATCGCGTTGCGGAGTGAGCGGCAAAGCGGACAGGAGCTGGCAGGGCGCATTGAAGCAGGCGTTTAAAAGCTGTGAAAGGACAAAACAGTTGCGATAAAAGACAGAAAAAGGATATTGCGGCGGCGGTATCCTTCTTTTCTTTTTATGTACACAGGCAGGTGCGGAATTATGCAGTTTGCGCTGCACCCGCCTGGCATATATTTTTCATTCCTCCCCGCGGTTCCGACATTTATTGCGTGAGCCGGGTGTTATGATGGAAAGACCGGAGCCGCAGACGGCGTTCTGCGACGGTATCGGTACCTGTAGGGGGGAGGACCGGATATGGGTGGATTCGTGCAACCGGAGCGGGAGCAGATGGAGCAGTATGCGGAGGCATTTTATGGACTGGCCCGGCTCTTTGAGGAAATGCCTTGTCAGAAGGAGCGGCTGGATGACGGCGAGCTCAGGACGCTGTTTGAAGATGTAAGAGAGCGAACCTGTGCGGGCTGCCAGAGAGACAAGGCATGCTGGGGAGAGGATTCTTTTAAAAATTGCAGGGCTCTGTATGGACTTTTGAGAGAACTGGAAATGAACGGAGCCTTTTCTGATGATCAGGAAAGCTATCTGGAGGAGGCCTGCGAGCGGCCACGGCGGCTGGCGCTTGCGCTCAGGATGGGCTATGAGGAGGCCAGAAGTAATCTGCTCTGGAGCAATCGGATGCTGGAACAGCGCAGGGCGGCGGGAGAACAGATTTATCAGACGGCAGAGCTTTTGAAGCACACGGCGGAGGGATTCGCTGATGCACCGGAGAGGGAATTTCGGATTGCAAGGCGGCTGCGGCGTGAGCTGCGTTTTTTGAGTGTGGAGCTGGACTCTGTCCGCGTTTTTTTACATGAGGAAGGGAAACAGGATATTTATCTGACTTTGCATGGCAGGAAACGGGCGGTAGTCTCCGCAAAAACGATCGCGGAGGCTTTATCAGACTGCTGTGGGGAGAAGATGCGGCCGGCATTTAACTGCAGTGCGGCAGTGTCGTCCGCGCCGTTGCTGTTTCATTTTGTGCCCGATACGAAATACCAGCTTTTTTGCGGAATTGCCCGTATCACGAAATCCGGGGAGATGGTCTCCGGCGACAATTATGCGCTTCTGCAAAAAGATACGGGCAAGGTACTTATGAGTCTGGCTGACGGGATGGGCTCCGGGACGGAGGCCAACCGGGAGAGCGAAAAGGTAATTGAACTGCTGGAGCAGTTTCTTGGGGCGGGGTTCCCCCAGGAGACAGCGGTGCGTATGATTAATTCCTGCATGCTGCTGCAGAACAGCAGCCGGATTTATTCAACAATTGATCTGTGTATGGTTGACTTATATAACGCAACCTGTGATATGATAAAATCCGGGGCGGCGGCTTCCTTTATTCGCAAAACGAGGGAAATTGAGGTACTCCGTTCGAATGCGTTTCCGACCGGCGTCATGCAGCAGTCGGATTATGAGAGTATGCACAGGAGGCTGGAGGCCGGGACAAGCATTGTCATGATGACGGACGGGGTTCTGGACGCCCTGCCCGAAGACAATCGCGAGCAGGCGATGGCGGAGCTGATCGTTAAGACCATGTCGCGAAACGCGCAGGAATACGCGAGACGTCTGATGGAACGGGTTTATCTGATGCAAAAGCTGCAGGCGCGGGATGATATGACGATACTGATTGGCAATCTGTGGGAAAAATGAGACGGATGCCGTAGCTGCGAAGAAGCCGGACAGTTACCGGGCTTTGAGAAATAAGACCAGGAGAAAATCAAATGATAAAGCAGTTCCCTTCTCAAATTTACCGTGTGATACAGGAATATCATATGCTCGAACCGGGCATGCGTGTGATCGTCGGGGTTTCCGGCGGCGCGGATTCCGTCTGTCTGCTGCATGTGCTGGAGCAATATCGGAGGGAGATCCCGTTTGAGCTTCTGACGGTACATGTGGAACACGGCCTGCGTGGGCAGGAGAGCCTTAACGACGCTGTTTTTGTAGAAAAGCTCTGTGCCGGTTATGCGGTTCCGTGCCGTGTGGTGCATGCGCAGGTTCGCAGCCGGATGCGCGAGGAGAGACTCTCCTGCGAAGAGGCCGGCCGCGCTGAGCGCTACCGGATTTTTTCGGAAATCAGTCGGGAATGGGGAGCCACCCGAATCGCTGTGGCGCACAATCAGAACGACCAGGCGGAGACGGTGCTCTGGAATCTTGCGCGTGGCAGCGGGATTAAGGGACTGGGAGGAATCCGGCCGATACAGGGAAACATCATCCGGCCTCTTCTGTTTACGGCGCGGAAGGAGATTGAGGAATATCTTCGCGGGGAAGGGATTTCATGGAGGACGGATCAGACAAATCTGGAAACAGCTTATACAAGGAACCGGATCCGGCTTTCTTTGCTGCCGCAAATGGAGAGTGAGCTGAACAGCCAGGCGGCGCGGCATATCGCGGAGGCGGCGGTACGGCTGCAGGACGTACAGCAATATCTGGATAAAAAGACGGACGAGGCGGCAAAACGCTGCCTTAGGATGGAGGCAAAGCCGGAGAATGGTCTGCCTCAGGTCTGCCAGAGCGGGGGACGATGCAGGGAA
>JAJQIE010000088.1 GCA_021199395.1 Lachnospiraceae bacterium
TCACACCTGTAGAGACAGAAATAGCGTAAATTTGGTCAAGGTGTGACCTGTAACGACGAAATCGTCGGGCACCACAGAGTTTCAATTTTCGCTTGCGGATAAAGCATTCAGAGGGTAAAATAACAGACAGGTAGCTTTACTACGAAAAACCGGAAGGTATCCTTTTCGGATAAATTGGAGCAGTACTATGGAAATGAGAAATTCAGTTCTGATGCCGTTAATTAACAGTGCGTTTAAGCCCGGACATTGCCTTGAAACCATCCAGACAATGGCGAACGACAAGGAGCGCGACATCGCAATGGGAGAATTTTATTATTTCAGTGGACGTCCGGAGGAAGCTGCAAGGGAGATGGAGCCTTATCTGGCGAGCTCTGATACGGCGCTTCGTCTGTCTGCCTGTCTGGTCTATGCTTACGCAAACCTTGCCACAGATGATATTCGGCTCGCCCGTCATGCGCTGACCGAGACGGAAAAGACATTTACTGCTATCAGCAAAGACCAGGCGGCCTCTCCCGAATTGAAAGCAATGTCCGCTTTTGCCTCTGTCACAGCGGCTGTTTTGCTCCACCTCCCGCTGAAAAACAACGATGCATTTGATTCGATGGAATTGATGCTATTACCGGCCGGGCTGCGTTTCTTCTCCTGCTATGTGCAGGCGCATTACGCCTACCTGCAGGGAGAATATGGAAAAAGCCTTGGGATTGTCGAGACGGCACTGGCGTTCCAGCCCCAGGTCTATCCTGTTCCCACCATTTATCTCCGGTTAGTCGCTGTCATGGATTATATGGCTCTGAGAAATTCGGAAAAGGCGAAGGAACAGCTGCTGCTTGCATGGAAGCTTGCGAGGCCGGATGGACTGATCGAAGCATTTGGCGAGCATCACGGGCTGCTTGGAGGCGTTCTGGAAGCTACACTGAAAAAGGATTATCCGGAAGAATTCAAACAGATCATAAACATCACCTACAGATTCTCCGACGGATGGAGAAAAGTACATAACCCGGATACCGGGCATGACGTTGCGGATAACCTGACGACAACGGAATTTGCCATCGCTATGCTGGCGGCAAGGGGATGGACCTATCAGGAGATCGGTACCCACATGGGAAGCACTGTAAATACGGTCAAGGCTCATATGAAAGCGGTCATGAGCAAGCTTGGGGTGGAGCAGAAGAGCGATCTGAAAAAATACATGCTGAAATAAAAACAAAATAAGCAGAACAGAACAATAAAAAAATTAAAACGGAAAACAGAATAAGCAAAATAAACAGAATAAAAAACAGAAAAGGCATTTCCCTCTGCGGCAAACGCAGGGGGATTTTTCGAGATACAGGCAGCTTTGTTCTCCGTTTAAAAAAATTCCTTATACCGAACGTCTGTTTCTCACCCTTTTTTGCGCTGAAATGGGTGATGTCGGATTCCAAAATTGCTGATATAATTGTGCCATATCAAAAGGAAAGCCTGAAATAAGTCGACCGCAATCCCATCGGTTTGGGACGATGGGGAAGGCTGATAAATATTCAATGGAAAAATAAAAAGGAATTACAGATGGAGAAAAAAACACGACATTACGAATTCGAGGGCGCGGTATTTGATCTTCCGATGTATTATGATGAGCTTGCGGATATGTACATTGAGGAATACCGGAATTTCAATGAAAGCCCGGTGTGGACGAGGAAGGGCTGTCCTGTTACACACTCGGTAGAAGAAGCCTGTCCGTTCGGCGAATGGGAAAATCCGGAGCGCTTTAATATCTGTGGCGACTGCCGGTTTTATACAACGATTTCTCCTCATGCGCTGATCGGGGTCTGCAGACATGAAAAGAGACTCTGGGCGAACAGGAAGCTCGAATAAAAAAGAACAGCTTTATTACTCCTGTATTACATTAGAAAGGATGGACGGAAGAATGAAAAAATACATGGGAAGAAAGAAAAGAATACTGAGCCTGCTGCTGACTTTTGTGCTTTGCGTAAACGCTTTGCCGATTTCTGCAACTGAGACAGAGACTCCCGCCGCTGCTGAAAGCGCAGATGAAAATGCGGATGTGACATGGAATACCGAAGAGACGCCGGCAAAGACTACCATAGCAGAAGGGGCTGCAAAAGACACTGCAGCGGAAACAGAGAGTGAAGAAAGTGAAACGGCTGACGGCTCCATCGCTGACGCTCCGACAGCCGCTGGCGCAAGCGCTGCTGAAAACAGGGATGAGTCTCAGGATAACGGAGAAGCTGCCACGGCAGCGACAACAGAAATGACAACAGAAATGACAACAGAAATGACAACAGAAACAATAGCAGATGATGAAGGTGCCGCTGAAAACGGGGACGAGTCTCAGGATATCGGGGAAACGATTACAGAAGTGACGACCGAAGCGACCGCAGAAATGACGACCGAAACGGTCACAGAGGCGACTACAGAAACGATGACCGAAGTAGTAACTGAAGCAGCAACCGAAGCAATGACCGAAACAATAACCGAAGCGATTACCGAAACGGCAATCGAGGCAATAACAGAAGCGACGACTGAAGCGATTACCGAAACGATGGCAGAAACAGCTACAGAAGCGATTCCTGAATCGCCGGAGCAAACAGACGACAGCGAGGAGGATGAGGAAGAGGAGACAGAATCCGAACCTTCTTCTTACAGTATCTCCAGTACCATGGTTGGGATGACGCTTTACGCCTCCGCTGAGGAGGAGACCTATACAGTATATATCAATCCGGGCGACTACGGAAGTCTCACAGAAGCAGATGATTACAGCGGATATGTCGTTTCACTGGATTCCTCCGGCTCCTATTCTGTCTCTGAGGTCAGTGGTATGCTGTGTATTTCCGGCATTCAGTCCGGAGGAACAGATGATTTTAAGATCGATTTGGATGTGATAAATGTAAATAACGGGAAGATGCTGGACGGCTTTTCAATAGACATGTCAAAGACGGAAAGCGGTGCGTCGTGTGATATCAGTGCTGAGGGCTGGTATTGGACATTTACCGGTTTTTCATTTACTTCAACTGCAGATGACGGGACTTCCTCTGCGGCCGAAGGTGACGGGGAAGAAAGCGCGGTAGTTCATACCATCTATGTGGACGTTGTGTATGACGACACAGCGGCTATGTATGTGTCTTTGCCGGACGGCGTCACTGCTTCAGCGAATGCATCTATCTATGAGAGTAACTCAAATATCACGGATGTGGTAATCTACCAGGATAAAGGCTATATGCTTCTTACGGCAAGGGCGGGGGCAACGATCTCCTTTGAGGATATTGTGTCATGTGGCGAGGGGTATTACACCACAACTACGGCCGTCGCGGGCCAGGATGGAACGGACGCAAACAGCATGGTAACGATCAAGTGGCAGGAAATGACAGACGTCACACTGACAGCTGTACCTGCGGCGATCAGTCTGGTATACACAGGCGAGGCACAGGCTCTGATCACAGCGGGTGCTGTTTCGGGAGGCTTCATTTACTACAGCTTCACCAATGCGGATGAAAACTGGAGTATAAACGTTCCGACGGCAACGGATGCGGGACAGTATACGGTTTATTATAAAGTAACGGCGGATAAGTACCATTACGGTATGGAAGCGACGCCTGTAATTGCAGAGATCCAGCGAGCGGATCCCGTGATAGTAACAACACCGACGGCGGAGACAGATCTGATATACACAGGCGAAGCGCAGGCTCTGGCTACGGCGGGTACGGCTTCGGGCGGGACGATGTATTACAGCCTGACGGGAGGCGACAATGACTGGAGTACAGAAATCCCGACCGGGACGAATGCCGGAGCCTACACGGTTTATTATAAGGTGGTCGGAGACAGTAATCATAATGACAGTGTGCCTGGGACAATCAGCGTCACTATTTCGAAGGCGGACCCGGCCTGTACAGATCCGGCCGATCGGATTGCGACTGTGGGGCAGAAGCTGTCTCAGGTGGGACTGCCCGAAGGCTGGGCCTGGGAAAATGGCAGTGTCAGCGTAGGCGATGCGGGGACAAAATCTTTCCGCGCGGTTTACACTCCGGAAGATACGGCCAATTATAATACTGTGACAGCGGATCTGACTGTAACGGTGGAAGCGGTTGCTGAGACAGACTCGGATTCTTCCCCGCTGACGGTGGAGCAGTTTACAGTGGATATGAGTACGGAGACCTATACCGGGAGTGCAATTATAAAGGAGGTCACGAGCAGTACCCTGTTGGAAAATACGGATTATACCGTCTCCTATTCGGGAAATGTGAACGCGGGTACGGCGGCTGTCACAATCACCGGTAAGGGCAGCTACAGCGGCGTCCTGAACTATAACTTTATCATCAGCAAGGCGAATCCGACCTATACGGAGCCGACAGGACTGGCCGCGACCGCGGGGCAGAAGCTGTCAGAGGTGGTACTGCCGGACGGATGGTCCTGGGAGGACGACAGCGCCAGCGTGGGAAGTACGGGAGTGAAATTGTTTCGCGCGGTTTACACCCCGGAAGACGCAGCTAACTACAATACGGTGACGGAGAATCTGAGGGTAACGGTAGAGGCCGCTGCCAGCGAATCTCTGATCTCTTTGAAGATGGAGCAGTTCACGGTGGATCTGAGTGCCGAGACCTATACCGGGCAGGCGATAACAAAAGAGGTCACGAGCGATCTGGCGGAAGGCACAGACTATCTTGTATTCTACTCGGATAATACGGATGCGGGAGTAGCAGTTATTACGATCGTTGGCACGGGCGGGTATACCGGCACCCTGACCTATAATTTTATCATTAAACGGGATGACTCGGCAGATACTGAGTTATTGAGCCTGACGCTGACCGCGACTGCGGGTCAGACGCTGTCGCAGCTGCTGGGATTGCCGGACGGATGGATCTGGGAGGATGCCGACTCCAGTGTGGGAGGAACGGGGATCAAACTGTTCCGCGCGGTCTATAGCCAGACAATGGCGACCGGCTGCAATGCCGTGACTTCGAATTTGGCGACGGCAGAAAATCTGACTGCCGTGACGACAGTTCCGAATGCTTCGACGGCGTATGTGACGGTTACCGTAGATGCAGGCAGCGTGGCACCGGTCAGTCTGGCATTAAGCCAGTTTAACGTAGATATGGAGGAGGAAGCCTATACCGGAACCGCGATCACAAAGTCAGTTGAGAGCGCAGGCCTGACGGAAGGTACGGACTACCTTGTGTTTTATTCGGAAAATACGAATGCGGGGACAGCAGTGATTACGATCGTTGGCCTTGGCAGCTATACCGGTACTCTGACCTATAACTATATTATTGAACAGAAGGATACGACCTGTACAAAGCCGACGAATCTGACCGCGACTGCGGGGCAGACACTGTCAGAGGTACAGCTGCCGGATGGATGGACCTGGGAGGATGGCAGCGTCAGCGTGGGTGGTACAGGAATGAAACAGTTTTGCGCGATCTATACCCCGAAGGATACGGTCAACTACAGTATCGTGACGGCGTATCTGACAGTTACCGTGGAAGCCGCTGCTGAGACAGACACGGATTCCGGATCGGGAGCTGCTTCCCTGACTGCGGAACAGTTCAGAGTGGACACAAGTGCCGAGACCTATACGGGGAACGCGATCAGAAAGGAAGTCGTGAGCGATACTCTGGAAGAAGGCGTAGACTATACGGTGTCTTTCTCAGAAAATACGAACGCAGGTACAGCAGTCATTACGATCACTGGCATGGGCGGTTATAGTGGCATATTGACTTATAGCTTCACGATCAACAAGGCTGATCCGACCTGTACAGAGCCGACGGATCTGACCGCGGCTGCGGGTCAGACGCTGTCTCAGGTGGAGCTGCCGGAGGGCTGGACCTGGGAAGATGGCAGTGTCAGTGTGGGTGATGCGGGGACGAAATCCTTCCGCGCGGTCTACACCCCGGAAGATACGGCCAACTACAATACCCTGACAGCGGAACTGAGCATTACGGTTTTTGAAGAAGTTCAGGAGGACAGGAGCAGTCTCCTGTCTGTATACGACAACAGCCTTGATCTGGAGGAGGAAAATTATACCTCTGCAAGCTGGAAAAAGCTGGCGGCTGCGCAGGAGGACGCAAAAGCAGTGCTTGATAATCCGGACGCTACGCAGGAGGAAATCGCGGACGCCCTGGCCGCACTGGAAGCTGCGATAGCGGGGCTGGAGCAGATATCTGGCGGGAGCACTGACAGTGACCAGGGAGATGATGATACGGAAAGCGGGAGCTCAGGCGATAACCGTTCAGAAAGTGACGACTCCACCGAAACAGCCGGTCATTCTTCAACAGAAAGCAGTTCGGATGGCAGCGGAACAACCGACGAAGCTTCGACGGATAACAGCGCAGACAGCGATCAGGAGGATAGTGCTCAGGAAAACGACGACTCGGCCGATGATACTTCAGATAAGGGTGATTCCACTGATAATAATCCGGACAGCGTTGCCCAGTCTGATGACAGCTCAACGGATAACAGTTCGGCTGATGCTTCAGATGACAGCTTAGCGGTCAGTCCGCAGACGGGAGATTCTGCAAACATTGCTCTGTGGCTCTTTGTATTAGCCGCATCCGGAATAATCATGGCGGTCGCTTATTTTAGAGAGATATTCAAAAAAAGGAGAAGGGGATGAATCAGCTTCCCCTTCTCCTGCTGATAATTATCAGTAGGCACTTTTATCAATGCCCTGAAGTCGTGTACCAGCCCGGTTCTGCATCCTTACGATGTCAACAATGTTTTATTTTCCGGAGCTTGTTGATTTGACAGTATATGTTTTCCCGCTGATTAGTTTGCTGGCATCAGGAATGGTCCATTCCATGACATTCTCCAGTCCACAGCTGCAGGTTTGCGTCCAAACAATCTTTTTATTTACAATTCCATACATGGCGCGGCCAACGGCTGTCGAAGTAGTTTTATTCGACAAATTATGGCGATGCAGGGTATATTTGACCTTTTTAGGAACTTTCAGCTTTACAGTTACTGTAGACCCCCCTGGCGAATTCAGTGTAAAAGTTGCCGATATCGTTTTGTATGAAATTACTTCACGTTTTGCAATAATATTCCCTGTGTAATAC
>JAJQIE010000181.1 GCA_021199395.1 Lachnospiraceae bacterium
TGCTTGCTTGCTTGCTTGCTTGCTTGCTTGCTTGCTTGCTTGCAAAGATTATGCCTGCTTCATACATTCCTGTCAATCCTTTCTGAACAAATTTCCCACCTATACATGGAACTCCTGCGCTCAGTCTATCATGGATTTTAAATTTCAACAACTATATTTTTTACTTCTCAAACGATTCCGGATCAACCTTTACCTCTACTTTATCCAGGTGCCAGATCTCATCGACATACTGCTGGATCGTGCGGTCGGAGGTAAACTTTCCGCTGCATGCCATGTTGAGCATCGCCATTCTCGCCCAGCGGGATTCATCGCGGTACGCCTCCTCTACACGTCTCTGCGCTTCCGCGTAGGACTTAAAGTCAGCGAGGATGAAGTAGGTATCCGCGCGGTCGCTGCTGTTTGTGTTCAGCAGAGAATCATAGATGTCGCGGAACAGCTCCGGATTGTTGTGCGAAAATTCTCCGTTGATCAGCTGCATCAGTACGCGGCGAATGTCCTGATCGTTGTTGAAATAATCGGTCGGATGGTAGCCGCCCTCATTCTCGTAGCGAATGACTTCGTCCGCGGACAGGCCGAAGATAAACGCGTTTTCTTCGCCCACCTCCTCAACGATCTCCACGTTCGCGCCGTCCATTGTTCCAAGCGTCGGTGCGCCGTTCAGCATGAACTTCATGTTGCCGGTACCGGACGCCTCTTTGCTTGCGGTGGAAATCTGCTCAGACACATCCGCCGCGGCAAAGATCAGTTCGCCGTTTGATACGCGGTAATCCTCGATAAATACCACCTTCAGCTTACCGCCAATGGATTTGTCTTTGTTGATCACATCCGCTACATTGTTGATCAGCTTGATGGTCAGCTTTGCGCGGCGGTATCCGGCAGCGGCCTTTGCGCCGAAAATAAATGTCCGCGGATAGAACGGCATCTCCGGATGATCCTTGATCTTATCGTACAGATACATCACATGAAGGATGTTCAGAAGCTGGCGCTTGTACTCATGCAGACGCTTTACCTGTACGTCAAAGATCGAACGCGGATCGACGTCTATGCCATTGTGCTCTTTGATATAACGGGCAAGGCGCACCTTATTCTGGTATTTGATATTCATAAACTCCTGCTGCGCCTTAGGGTCGTCTGCATACACCTTCATCTTGCTGATCTGCGGAAGATCTGTGATCCACTCGCTCCCGATGTGCTCCGTCACCCAGTCCGCCAGAAGCGGGTTCGCGTGAAGCAGGAATCTTCTCTGTGTAATGCCGTTGGTCTTATTGTTGAATTTCTCCGGCATCATCTCGTAGAAATCCTTCAGCTCCTGGTGCTTCAGGATTTCCGTGTGCAGCTGCGCCACGCCGTTTACGGAATAACCCGCCGCGATCGCCAGATGCGCCATTTTTACCTGACCGTCGTAGATGATCGCCATCTTGCGGATCTTTTCCTGATTGCCCGGATATTTCGCCTGAATCTCATTGACAAAGCGGCGGTTGATCTCCTCTACGATCTGATAAATACGTGGAAGCAGTCTTGAGAACAGCTCGATCGGCCATTTCTCCAGCGCCTCGGACATGATCGTGTGATTCGTGTAAGCACAGGTCTTTGTCGTGACGTCCCATGCTTCCTCCCAGGTCAGCCCTTCCTCATCGACCAGGATACGCATCAGCTCGGCAACCGCTACCGTCGGGTGCGTATCGTTGAGCTGGAAGGTGACTTTATCATAGAATTTGCGGATATCACTGTGTGTTTTCTTGTATTTTTCAACCGCAGTCTGCACGCTTGCGGAGATGAAGAAATACTGCTGTTTCAGGCGAAGCTCCTTGCCTGCATAGTGATTATCGTTCGGATAAAGCACATCCACGAGGTTCTTTGCCAGGTTCTCCTGCTCTACCGCCTTCTGGTAGTCGCCCTTATCAAAGGAATCGAGATGGAAGTCATTGATCGCCTCCGCGTCCCAGACACGCAGCGTATTCACGATATTATTGTTATAGCCGAGAACCGGAATATCATACGGCACGGCGCGGACGGACTGATAGCCCTCCTGTACAAAATAATTCCTTCCGGTCCTTTCGTCATAGTCTACACGCACATAGCCGCCGAACTTGACGATCTTCGCGTATTCCGGGCGGCGAAGCTCAAACGGGTTGCCATCCTTGAGCCAGTTGTCCGGGACCTCCTTCTGATAGCCGTCCTCGATCTTCTGCTTAAACATACCATAGCGATAGCGGATACCGCATCCATACGCAGAATATCCGAGCGTTGCCAGCGAATCCAGGAAGCACGCCGCCAGACGTCCCAGGCCGCCGTTTCCAAGCGCCGCGTCCGGCTCCTGATCCTCGATCACATTCAGGTCAAAGCCCATCTCATCCAGAGCCTCTTTGACCTCCTTATAAGCGGTCAGGTTGATCAGATTGTTGCCAAGCGCGCGTCCCATCAGAAATTCCATCGACATATAATAGACGGTCTTAGGATCATCGATCTCATACTGCTTCTGTGTCGCCAGCCAGTTGTTGATGATCTCGTCCTTTACCGCATAGGCTACGGCCTGGAACAGCTGCTGCTGATCCGCCTCCTTCAGTGTCTTGCGGTAAAGCGTTCTGACATTGTCTTTTACGCGCTCCTTGAATACTTCCTTATCAATCAGTTTACTCATTGTCTCCAACCTTTTCCTTTCCAAGTCATCTGTCCTATTCTGTCAGGAATCTGTACAAATTCGCTCAGATTTTCTCAACACCGAGCGTTGTGTTCTCTCCGTTGATGCTCCATTCCCTGCTGTAGCCGATGGCCGCGTCATATACCGCTGCGTCCGCCATTACCTCCGAAAGAATCTCTCGCTCCGAATTCCGCATCACTTCGACAATCCGCTCATTTCCTGTCACAGACACGCGGATCTTATCCATAACTTCAAATCCGGCCTCTTTACGCATCGTCTGGATTTTGCTGATCAGCTCGCGCACAAAGCCCTCCTCAATCAGCTCCGGCGTCAGGTTCGTATCAAGCACCACTGTGATTTCTCCGCTGCTCTCAGACACATACCCCTCCGCCTGCGCCGCATCGATCAGCAGATCCTCCTCGGACAAAAGCACCTCCGTACCGTCGATATCCAGCTTCAGGACACCGTTCGCTTTTAATTCGCTCATCGCCTGATTGCCGTCCAGCTCCGGAAGGATCTGGCGGATTTTTCCGAGCAGCTTTCCATATTTGGGTCCGACCGTGCGCATCTGCGGCTTAAACGTATAAGAAGTAAACCGGCTGACGTCACTGGTAAATACGACCTGTTTTACATTCAGCTCATCCCGGATAATATCTACAAAATATTTGCTCAGGGCTCCGGCGGTATTCCCCGCGCCGTCCTTCGCATCGGAGCCGGAATCCGACGGCGCTTTGACATACATCGCAGCTATCGGCTGACGGTTCTTGATATTCGCGGTATTGCGGCAGGCCCGTCCCATCGCTACGATTTTAAGCACCTCGTCCATGTTCTTTTCAAGCTCCGGATCTATGCGCGAAGCGTCGGCTGCCGGGAACAGGCACAGATGAATGCTCTCCGGCGCGGAAGCATCTACCTTCCTCACGATATTCTGATATATTTCCTCCGTGATGAATGGGATCATCGGAGCTGCCGCCTTGCAGGTATTCACAAGAGCCGTATACAGTGTCATGTACGCGTAAATCTTATCCTGCTCCATCCCCTTCGCCCAGAAGCGCTCGCGGCTTCTCCTGACGTACCAGTTGCTCATATCATCCACAAATTCCTGCAGCGCGCGCGCCGCCTCCGGAATCCGGTAACTGCCCAGATTGTCGTCCACCGCCTGAGCCATCGTATACATCTTGGAGAGAAGCCATTTGTCCATCACAGGAAGCTTTTCATAATTCGCATTCAGGTAAAGCGCGGCCTTTTCAGAAGCGTCTGATTCAGCGGAATTCTCCGCATCCCCAACATAATCGAGCGGATTGAAATTGTCAATGTTCGCGTACAGCACATAAAACGCATAGGTGTTCCACAGCGTTCCGAGGAACTTGCGCTGTCCTTCCATCACGGCCTTTCCGTGGAAACGGTTCGGCAGCCACGGAGCGCTGTTGATATAGAAGTACCAGCGGATAGAATCCGCGCCGTACTGTTCCAGCGCCTCAAATGGATCTACCGCGTTCCCTTTTGACTTGCTCATCTTCTGCCCGTTCTCATCCTGCACATGTCCGAGCACAATGACATTCTCAAACGGCGCTTTGTTAAAGAGAAGCGTAGAAATCGCCATCAGAGAGTAGAACCAGCCTCTGGTCTGATCTACAGCCTCTGAGATAAACTGCGCGGGGAAATGCTTCTCAAAATAGTCTTTATTTTCAAACGGATAGTGATACTGCGCAAACGGCATTGAGCCGGAATCAAACCAGCAGTCGATGACCTCCGGCACCCGGTGCATGATCTTCCCGCACTCAGGGCAGCGGATCGTCACCGCGTCAATGTATGGGCGGTGCAGCTCAATATCATCGGGAATATCGGACTCACACTCTCTCCAAAGCCGGAACAGCTCTTCCTTGCTGCCGATCGAGTGCATATGTCCGCACTCGCACTCCCAGATATTCAGAGGCGTACCCCAGTATCGGTTCCTGGAAATGCCCCAGTCCTGCACATTTTCCAGCCAGTCGCCGAAGCGGCCCTTGCCGATGCTCTCCGGAATCCAGTTTACAGTATTGTTATTTCGGATCAGATCGTCCCGTACCGCGGTCATTTTGATAAACCAGGATTCTCGCGCATAATAAATCAGCGGCGTATCGCAGCGCCAGCAGTGCGGATAGCTGTGCTCAAATTTCGGAGCGGCAAAAAGAATCCCTCTCTCATCCAGATCTTTGATTACATCCATATTCACGCCGGGCTCATTTTCCAGATCCTTCCTGAGCACGCAGGAATGACCTGCCCACTTTGTCTCCTTCGTCATCATGCCCTTATCATCCACGAGCTGAAGGAACGGGAGATCGTATTTTTTGCCGACCTTATTATCGTCCTCACCGAAAGCGGGAGCGATATGAACCACGCCGGTACCGTCTGACATCGTTACATAATCGTCGCAGACAACATAGTATCCCTTTTTCGGGAGGATTACCGGATAAAGCGCTTCATACTCTTTGTATTCGAGATCCTTTCCCGTGTATGTCTCAAGCACCTCGTAGGTTCCCTCGCCGAGCACCTGATCACAAAGCGCCTGCGCCAGATAATAAACATAAGGTTCCGCAGAGACAGCGCCGGTACTGGAGGGATTGTTCTGAGCATCCGCTTTCTGAGCATCGGGCTTTTCTTTCATCCGCACCTTCACATACGTCTCATGCGGGTTCACGCAAAGCGCGACATTCGAGGGCAGCGTCCAGGGAGTCGTCGTCCATGCCAGGATATAAGCCTCCTCGCCTTTTACCTTAAACCGCGCAATCGCAGAGCGCTCTTTGACGTCCTTGTACCCCTGCGCTACCTCATGGCTTGAAAGCGGCGTCCCACAGCGCGGACAGTACGGCACGATCTTATGCCCCTTGTACAAAAGCCCTTTATTCCAGATCTCTTTGAGCGCCCACCACTCAGACTCTATAAAATCGTCATGATACGTCACATACGGATTATCCATATCCGCCCAGAAGCCAACGGTCTGGGAGAAATCCTCCCACATCCCTTTATATTTCCAGACGCTCTCCTTGCAGTGCTCGATAAACGGCTCCATGCCGTATTCCTCGATCTGCTCCTTTCCGTCCAGGCCAAGCATCCTTTCCACTTCCAGCTCCACCGGAAGCCCGTGAGTATCCCATCCTGCCTTTCTCGGAACCATTTTTCCCTTCATAGTCTGATAACGTGGGATCATATCCTTGATCACACGGGTCAGGACATGTCCGATATGCGGTTTTCCATTCGCGGTAGGCGGTCCGTCATAAAATGTATAAATCTCCTGCCCCTCGCGGACTTCCATACTCTTCTCAAAAGTCCTGTTTTCCTTCCAGAACTCGCCGACCTTCTTCTCGGATTCTACATAATTCCGATTCGTCGCCACCTTATCATACAGCATGGTCTGCATCCTCCTGCTCATACAATCGGACAGGGGGAATCACCCGCACCCCTGTCGTCTGCCATATAAATTTTCCTGTCATACACGTCTGTTCATTATAGACCACTAACAAATGGATTGTCAATTTATGAATCGTGAAAAATGTACGATATTCATTGATTTTTTCGTGTAAATCGACTATACTGTTCCTCATATGGAATGATACCGGATTAAAGTTCGGAAAATCCCGCAGCGTTTTTTCTTCGCCGCGAAATACAGAAAAAGAAAGAGTGATATGAATGAGCGGTTTTTTTAACATGGACAATGTGGTCTGGAGAACACTCGGACGGCTGGCGGATCTGATGGTCCTGAACCTTCTTTTCCTCCTCTGCTGCATCCCCGTCTTCACAATCGGCGCCTCCCTGACGGCTCTGAATTATGTGACGCTGAAAATCCACGATGGGGAGGAGGGCTATATTGCCCGAAGCTTTTTCAAATCCTTCCGGCAGAATTTCAAACAGGCTACCGGAATGTGGCTGATCGAGCTCCTGGTCGGAATTGTCCTGGTGCTGGATATTATGATCCTCCGAAGCGCCGAGGGTACCTTCGCCACCGTGCTGACCGTGATCATCCTGATCGTATGCGTGATCTATCTGATGGTATTTCTCTACCTGTTCGCGATTCTCTCCCGCTTTGACAACACGGTGAAAAACACCTTCAAGAACTCTTTCATTATGGCAATTGCCGATTTCCCGCGCACTCTTGCCATGCTCGCGATCACGGTTGCCGCTGTCTTAATATCCTTTTATAATATCACGACGATCACCTGGGCGCTGCTTATCTGGATTCTTTTGGTATTTGCGCTGATTTCCTACTGCAATACGTATTTTCTCGCTGCTGTTTTCAAAAAATACATGCCGGAAGACGACGACAGGGATAAGGATCCGGATCACTGGGATTTAGATGAGATACTGGCAGCGGATGAAACATCCAAAGCGCAGCTGGAGACTGAAAAAACAGAGTGACGGTTC
>JAJQIE010000022.1 GCA_021199395.1 Lachnospiraceae bacterium
TCTGCACTTCATCTGCCACGGCCGCTGATCCCGTAGTCTGTGCCTCCGTCGTTGCCTCTGCTGCCTGTGTTTCTGCTGCTTCTGTTGTCTGCGTCTCCGCAGCTTCTGTCGTTGCCTCTGCCGTCAACGCCTCAGCCCCGGCCGTTGACGCCTCTGTTGTCGCTTCCTCATCCTCCGACACTATAGCAGTCTGCTCCTCCTCTACCGCAGTCTCCTCCGGCAGTTCTTCCGCAGAATTTGTTTTTACCGCAGCCGTATCCTCCAGATTTGCGGACGCTCCATCCTGAGGCGCTCCCGCCGCGCTCTCCCCGGTCTGAGTCGCCTCGGACTCGCCTGATGCAGCCTGTGTCTCCTCCTCCGTATCCAGAACCAGATGACCCGCTCCGGCAAGCACCGAGGTATCATAACCGGCCAGCGCATACATTTTCTCCAGAATCTCATTGTATTCCTGATTTTTTTCTTTTATCTGTGACTCCAGATCTGTCTCCGTCTCCGACAACACCGCCTGCTCACTCTCAAGCTCCGCGATTTCAGACTCAATGGCAGCGGCAGGATCTTCCGTTTCAGTCTCAGTCTCTGTCTCTGTTTCTGTCTCAGACTCCGTCTCGGATTCGCTTTCTGTTTCAGTTTCTGTCTCTGTCTCAGACTCCGTCTCAAACTCGCTCTCCATTTCAGACTCACCCTCTGACGCGGAAGATGCGCTTCCCGATGAGCTGCTGCTCGATGAATCATCCTCGTCATACTCACCATTTTCGAGATCTTCGATTCTCTCCTCCATCTCTGTGAGCAGTTCTTCATGCTCCTCAATCGTGTCCTCCAGATCCGCCTCCGATTCAGACCGTACAAATTCCGCCTGATCCGCTTCCGCCTGGGCAAGCTCCAGCGTATATTCAGCCGTCTGCATCCCCTGCGTGTAGGAAAGCTGGGCGTCCGTCAGGTTATTTTCCGCCCGGATGATTGCCGCCGCATAATAATCCAGCGCCTCCTGATAGCTGTCATCTGTTATTTTCAGAATACTGGTTCCCTCCTGCACATAGGAGCCGGAGGAAACATAAACCTCCTCTACGATCAGTTCCACCGCGGTCGTATCCATTCCCGCGTAATAATCTGTCGAAGAAATCTGAGTCGTTCCCTCATATTCCAGCTCCTCCGCATCCGCGAAAGCCACCGTACAGCTCATAAGCTGACCGCAAAAAACAGCCAGCGATAAAAAGCAGCTTATTGCTGCTTTTCCCCCCGGCCATCGAATTCTATATGTATTCTCCTTTGTTTTCGTCTGATTACCTCTCATAATTTTCCTCCCACATTGACGCTATCTTCCAGATGTCAATCTATTTCCTGCTAGCATACGAGACTTCTGTGTTCTTTTATAGAGTAAAAAATGAAAAATCTGTGAAAAAGGAGATACGGTCTGCGCAGAAAAAAAGATTTGGCACGCGTACATGCCAAATCTCACATAATCAGATATTTATTCCGGCTGTGACGTTTCTGTTCCATTCAGCTGCGGCGTTTCCGTGTCCGCAGACCCTGCGGGATCTGTGCTTTCCACCTGCGGCAGCTCCGCTGTCGGTGTCGTCTCGTCTGCGGTCTGGCTGACTGCCGAAGCTTCCTTTGCCGGACGCTCAGAGATCCTTGCGCCAAGCTTCTCTGTGTTATTCCCTTCACCCTCACACTCGTGGAAGATCTCCATGAATTCTTTTCCTGTGATGGTTTCCTTCTCAATCAGGAATTCCGCGATCTTGTCCATCGTCCTGCGGTGCTCGGTAAGCAGACGCTTCGCCTCCTCATAGGAAGCCTTCAGGATCTGCATAACCTCCTGATCCACATCCGCCGCTGTCACATCACTGCAATTCATCACCGGACGGTTATCCAGATACTGCGCGGCAGGTATCTCAAGCCCCATCAGGCCAAATTTTTCTGACATACCATACTGCGTCACCATCGCGCGTGCTACACGCGTCGCTTTTTCAATATCATTCGCTGCACCGGTCGTCACCGTGTCAAATACGATTTCCTCCGCAGCGCGCCCTGCCACAAACTCTACCAGCATCGCGCGGATTTCTTTTTCTGTGTTGAGGTATTTTTCTTCCTCCGGCACATTCATGACATAGCCAAGCGCCCCCATCGTGCGGGGTACGATCGTAATCTTCTGTACCGGCTCGGAATCCTTCTGCAATGCGCTCACCAGAGCATGTCCCACCTCATGGTAAGAGACAATCCGCCGCTCTTCCTTGCTGAGCACGCGATCCTTCTTCTCCTTGCCAACCAGGACAATCTCCACCGCTTCAAATAAATCCTGCTGTGAAACGGCCTTGCGCCCTTTCTTTACCGCGAGGATCGCGGCTTCATTGATCATATTGGCCAGGTCAGAGCCTACTGCTCCGGAGGTCGCCAGCGCGATCGCTTCCAGATCGACCGTCTCATCCATGCTGACATCCTTTGAATGCACCTTCAGCGTCTCAATACGCCCCTTCAGATCCGGCTTGTCTACCACGACCCGGCGGTCAAACCGTCCCGGACGAAGCAGCGCCTGATCCAGCACCTCCGGCCGGTTCGTCGCCGCCAGCACGATCAGTCCCTTCGACGGCTCAAAACCGTCCATCTCCGCCAGAAGCTGGTTCAGGGTCTGCTCCCGCTCGTCATTTCCGCCGCCGAAACGGGTATCGCGGCTCTTCGCCACCGCGTCAATCTCATCGATAAAGATAATACAGGGCGCGTTTTTCTTCGCTTCCTCAAACAGATCACGCACACGGGACGCGCCGACGCCGACGAACATCTCTACAAAATCTGAACCGGAAAGAGAGAAAAACGGACATTTCGCCTCACCGGCGACCGCTCTCGCCAGCAGCGTCTTTCCGGTGCCGGGAGGGCCTACAAGCAGAGCGCCCTTGGGCAGCTTCGCTCCGATCTCCGTATACTTTCCGGGATTTTCCAGGAAATCCACGACCTCCTGCAGAGATTCCTTCGCCTCATCCTGTCCCGCCACGTCTTTAAACGTCACACCGGTTTCCTTCTGAATGTATACCTTTGCCTTGCTCTTGCCTACGCCCATGACGCCGCCGCCACCGGACATTCTCCGCATCGCGAACGCAAAAATCACCCAGATAATGAGCAATGGCAGAAAACTGAGGATCACACTCCAGATCAGACTTGACGTCGTATCCGGAATATTCCATGTAAAAGCTACCCCGGCCTGATCCAGACGGGCCACCAGATTCGGGTCATCCGGATTGCCGGTATAATATGTTACCGTCCCCGATGAAGTACCAAAATACTCAGACAGTGAATCGCTGCTTACCTCAATCTCAATCTGATCTGAATATACAGTAACGTAGCTTACCATCCCTTCATCAAGTAATTCGAGAAATTCATCATAAGTAATTTCTACGGAGGACGTATTGCTTCCCCAGCTGTTATTTATCAGAGCCAGGACAAGCAAGGTGACCAGTGTAACCACCAGAAATATCATAAAAGTATTATTATTCCTGCCCTGGCGGTTTGGATCCTGGTCTCCGCCGCGACGGCGGTTGTCGTTTTGATTATAATCCATTCGATTGCCTCCTGATTTCGCTGTATACGAGGCCGCGCATCCGGAATCGCCCGTCGGCGATGCGCAGCGTCCAATATTCCTCATTATAATTTGCTATTCAACAGAAATCAATACCGCAATTATAAACGTTTTGTGAAAAAAAGTCTGTTCTGTCACACGATAGAACCCAATGCCATCAGATATAATCACGATATCGTAAAGCTTCCCTCTATCTCATACAGCTCATCATCATACATAATCTGCAGGGTATAGGTATCGGCAGCCAGCTCCGTCAGCGGGATCGGCAGCCCATAATGGTAGCTGTCCACTTCATCCGAAAGCAGCAGAATGTCCGTAATATCATAGACATAGGTATGCTCCGTCCCATTGAAGATCACCTGTGTATACATATGGTCGCCCGAATAAAGATACAGCACACTGCCGCGAATACCAACACTTACCTTTTCTGCTGACAGCGCCTCATTGCCTGCAGCGCTGACCGGCTCTGTCACCTCCACGGGCGTGCGCAGCGTCCCTTTTACGCAATTATCCGGCATCGTGTAAACTCCGGCGCAGTCATTTGCCGAGAAGGATACCGCGTATCCACGATAAAATTTGTGTGAGATCTTCCATGTATTCAGGATCTCTCCCGTGTCGTAATCAATCTCGTAAACCTGCCCCCGGTTCTCCGAGGACGACGGAAGATATGCGTTTACGGAAAATACCCGATTCTCCTCACTCATGTAAAACGCATCGGAGGTGATAAGCGAGTAAGCTGTCTCAAAATTTTTCAGCTGCGTCACCGTCATATTTTCCGCATCTACGGAATATATTTTTACATAGGAAGCCTCCGTATAGTCATAGCTGTCCACCATCCGGTAATACGCATAGTGATTGTCAAACAGCATAATCTCTGTCGTGTCCGGATTCCCGTCCAGATCTTCTTCCAGGGCATAGGCCGTGTGCTGCTGATAATGCCACTGGAATTCCTCTGTGGCGGCGAGCACCTTGTCCTCATACCCTGTCCCCTCCCACACCGTCGGGTCCGAGAGAATCCATAAAATCTCATCTGAGGACCAGTCAATCCGGATCACCGAATGGAGATTCCTGCAGCTGATCAGGATCGAGTCCGTATCCTCATCGTAGGATACCGTATTCGTATGGCACCAGTCATCGCGGTCTATGTACTCCAGACCGGCAAAAAGCTCATTCAGATTGAGCGACTTCACGACCTCGCCTGTCTCACGGTCAATCTCCTGAATCATATTCTGCTCATATCCGTCGTTTGAATTTGTAAGAATCAGAAAATTCCCATCCGGCGTCATTTCCTGAATATCGTGGTGGACACCCTGCGGAAAATAATAAACATTGTAAATCCGTCCCAGATAGTCCATCTCCCAGAATTCCGGCGAATTTGACATGCTTGCGTTCGGATAAAGCACATTTTCCGCTTCTATCAGAAAATGCCCGTTTTCCAATGTGAAAACGCCATAATATTCCCATTCCACGGTACAATACCAGCGGATCTCTCCGGTCTCGTCAAACGCGTAGGCATACGGCGCGGACAGACCCGAAACCAGCATCAGATCCATCGAAGATTCCGTTGTATAACTCCCGACCTCAACCTCCTCCCGGAGATCATAGGGCAGGCTTTCCGTCTCAATCGTGATCGTTCTGGTGTCCGTCACAGTCCCGTCCGAATCCAGAAGCTCCAGCACAACCTCATTTTCATATCCGGCATAAAGTCCAAGCACCGGAACGATGTGCAGCGAAGCGGCGTCAATCGTATCCGTAATATCCTGCTCCTCTGTTTTACCTTTTACCGTCACACGGACCTCGCAGTCTTCCTCTGTCCGAAACGCCACCACCGCGGTCAGCGGCGTATACTGATATGGGTTCTGAATTACCAGAGGATCGTCAAAGGTACTGGCGTTTTCTTCTACCTCGGCAACGATCGCATCTGAGATTGCCTGCGTCTGCTCCGGCATCGTCAATTCCGTTTTTATATCCGTCTCAATAGCAAGCGCTTCGGAGGATACTACTGTATAGGATCGTCCGTCTACATCGTAAAGCGTCTCCTGCGGAACCGGCTTTTCGGTTTCTGTTTCGGTTTCTGCCTCAGACTCCGACTCCGTCTCAGATTCACTCTCTGCGGCCGCGGCGGTTTCGGATTCCGTGTCTGCTTTCGTCACATCTGTTGCTCCCGTCTCCGATTCGCTCTCCGCAGTCTCGCCCGTCTCGGATTCCGTGTCTGCTTTCGTCGCTTCCGTCTCTCCCGACTCAGATTCGCTCTCCACAGTCTCGCCCGCCTCGGATTCCGTGTCCGCTTTCGTCGCTTCCGTTGCTCCCGTCTCCGATTCGCTCTCCGCAGTCTCGCCCGCCTCGGCTTCAGACTCTGCTTCCGATTCCTCTTCAGCAATCACGACCGGGATCGACAGCTCCTCCGACTCAAACGTATAAGTCAGCGTCAGATTCCCCGCTTCCTCCGGAATCTCAAAGCAGATCCATCCCTCATAGCTGCCAAAATTCAGATCCGTCCCCGGCAGCCGGGACATTCCGTAATCCTCAATAAAGCTGTCGTCCATTCGCGAATAGCTGCCGCCATCGCCATCCGTCAAAAGCATATTTTCCCACTTGATTGCTTCCGTACTGCCATCCTTTACAAAAGACAGCTTCAGCATACAATACTCATACCCGTCCGCGGCCGACTGCTCCAGATCCGTAGTCTCCACGCTGGTATAGCCAAGAGACACACTGACAGAGCTTAAAGAAGCTGCCCGGCTGGCGTCCTCCAGACAGATCTGCCATCCTGACACATTATACACGACGGGAGAATCCGTCTCCGCAGCGCCCGCCTCAGATACATCCTCCGCCGCAGTCTCCTCCATTGTCCCTTCTGCAGCAGCATCCTCCGCCGCATAAACCGGGGACGGCATGGCAGCCCCCGCAAAGATCCCGATTACCAGAAAAAATACCGCCGCAAACCGGCTTTTGCAATTCATCATGCTATCCCTCCAGACTTATTTCGTTTCGTTGATTTATTCTTTCTGCTAATATAATGCGGGATTTCTGACAAGTCAATCTTTTTTAATGAACGAATTGCCCCTGCCACACAATCTGTGTGCGGCAGGGGCAATTCATATTCCGCCATGCGTTCCGACCTCGGACTGTCGCAAACGCAGTTTTTTATGGCAGCTACTTTACAATAGCGACTCCATATGGCTCCAGCTCTATGGTTCTGTCCACCTTTTTCTGTGCGATCAGGTCATATTTTTCTTCCTTAATCGCAATCGTCACCGGGTAAGCATTGTGGTTCATGATAAAACGCACATCCTGCTTTCCATCCCCGGCGTCTACCGTCTCAACGCCCTTTTGTTCATAAAGCGGCAGCTCCAGGCCAACCTGATCTCCAAGATATTCCGCCAGAAGGAGCATAGCGTCATCATCCAGGTAGCAGCCAAGATAGTACACCTCGCCATTTCCGTACACATTTACTGTCATGCAG
>JAJQIE010000224.1 GCA_021199395.1 Lachnospiraceae bacterium
TTTTACCTCCCTTCCCAGCCTGTTTGGCGGCGGGGAGACGCTGGACCGGGCGGAGGCGCTGACAGAGAACCCGCAGGCTCTTCTGGCGGTGAAACGTCTGCGCGAGATCCGGGAGATCTTGAAGCTTTACGGCGTGGAAGATTACGTATCCTTTGACCTTGGGCTTCTGAGCCGTTATATGTACTATACCGGGATCCAGTTCCGCGGCTATACGTTTGGCATGGGAGCCGCAATCCTGAAGGGCGGCAGGTACGACGGGCTGCTGCGCCATTTCGGCAAGGACGCGCCCGCGGTCGGATTTGTCGCTGAGATTGACCAGCTTCTGCTGGCGCTTTCCAGACAGAATATTCATCCGGAGGTTCCGGGAAAACGCTGTATGATTATTTATGAGAGCCGAAAGCAGGCGGAAGCGATCGAACAGGCGTCCGCCCTGCGGAAAAAGGGCGTCAATGTGGAGCTTGTCCGGATTACAGAGCAGCGCTCCAGAGAGGATTGTAAAAGATACGCGCAGGCCTCGTCATGCGAGATGACGATGGAGCTTTAGGAGGGATGCAGATGGGCAAGGACAGATATCTGACGTTTGCGCTGTGCAAGGGAAGACTGGCAAATCAGACCCTGGGTCTGTTTGAAAAAATCGGGATATCCTGTCAGGAGATCAGTGATCCCGGGACGCGCAAGCTGATTTTTGTAAATGAGGAGCTAAAGCTGCGGTTTTTTCTGGCAAAGGGGCCGGATGTGCCGACCTATGTAGAATATGGGGCGGCGGACATTGGCATTGTCGTCAGAGATATCATTATGGAGGAGCAGCGGAAGGTATACGAGGTGCTGGATCTGGGCTTTGGAAAATGTCGAATGTGCGTCTGCGGACCGGAATCTGCCAGAGATCTGCTGAACAGCCAGGAGCGGATTCGCGTGGCGACGAAGTATCCGAATATCGCGAAGGAATACTTTTACGACCAGAAAAACCAGACGGTGGAGATCATCAAGCTGAACGGCTCCATTGAGCTGGCACCGATCGTTGGTCTGTCTGAGGTGATTGTAGATATTGTGGAGACCGGTTCTACCCTGAGAGAGAATGGACTCGTAGTGCTCGAAGAGGTATGTCCGCTCTCGGCCAGAGTGACTGTGAACCCGGTCAGCATGCGGATGGAAAATGAGCGGATCACAAAGCTTTTGCAGGATCTGAGCGCCTGTGTAAGCGCCGGAGGGTGACAGAAAATCATACGGGCGAAATGTATTTTGGCGCAGCCTGACAGCGAGTGTCAGGCCCGCCGTGAATGGTAACAGGAAATCACCATGCGGCGGTTTTTGCTGCACTGCTATGTGTAAAAGATGGTTCGGAAAGGACAGATGAAGCATTATGAGAATAGTCAGATTAACAGAAGAGACCAGGAGGGACATCCTTACACAGCTTCTGAGACGGAGCCCGGACAGCTATCCGGAGTATGAGGAGCGTGTGAGGACGATCGTACAGAATGTAAAGGAACGCGGGGACGCGGCTGTGTTTGGGTATACAAAGCAGTTTGACGGTGTGGATATTGACGCTTCGAATGTCCGGGTGACGAAAGAGGAGATTTCGGAAGCCTATGAGAACGTGGATCAGGAGCTGCTTTCCGTTATTCGCAAATCGCTGGTAAATATCCGCGGCTATCATGAGAAGCAGAGACGTTACAGCTGGTTTGACAGTACCGAAAACGGCACGATGCTTGGACAGAAGATTACGCCGCTTGGCACAGTTGGCGTATACGTACCTGGCGGGAAGGCGGTTTATCCCTCCTCAGTTCTGATGAATATTGTCCCGGCGAAAGTGGCGGGCGTAGGCAGGATCGTGATGACGACCCCTCCCGGACGGGATGGGAAGATTCCGGCGTCCACGCTGGTTGCTGCGTGTGAAGCGGGTGTAGATGAGGTCTATAAGGCAGGAGGTGCGCAGGCGGTCGCCGCGCTTGCTTTCGGTACGGAGAGTATTCCCAGGGCGGATAAAATCACGGGACCGGGCAACATTTATGTGGCTCTGGCGAAAAAGGCGGTGTACGGCCATGTCAGCATTGATTCGATCGCGGGGCCGAGTGAGATCCTTGTGCTGGCAGACGCGTCCGCAAATGCGCACTACGTCGCGGCGGACCTGCTCTCTCAGGCGGAGCATGACGAGATGGCTTCTGCAATTCTGATCACGACCAGTGAAGCGCTGGCGAATCAGGTATCAGAGGAGACGGAAGCGTATCTGAAGGTGCTTTCCCGTGCGGATATTATCCGCAAATCCTTAGAGCAGTATGGATATATCCTGGTGGCCGATACGATGGAACAGGCGATCGATACGGCGAATGCCATTGCATCTGAGCATCTGGAGATTGTGACGCAGAACCCGTTTGAGATTATGATGAAAATTAAAAATGCCGGAGCGATCTTTATCGGTGAGCACAGCAGCGAGCCGCTTGGAGACTACTTTGCCGGCCCGAACCATGTGCTTCCGACCAATGGCACGGCGAAATTCTTCTCACCGCTTTCAGTTGATGATTTTGTCAAGAAATCCAGCATTATCTATTATTCCAGAGAAGCCCTGGAGCCGGTAAAGGATGATATTATCGCATTTGCGAACGCGGAGACGCTGACGGCGCACGCAAATTCTATCCGGGTAAGATTTGAGGATAAAGCATAACGGCCGCGGCAAAGGATGGAACGGTGAGATTTGAGGATAAGCGGCCGTTGCCGCGATGAACTTTCAGGTATAAAAAGGAGTGTGCGCCATGGCGAGAACTGCAGAGGTCATACGAAATACAAAGGAGACGCAGATCCGCGTTTCCCTGAATCTGGACGGTACGGGACAGGCTTCGATTCATACGGGCATTGGCTTTTTTGACCATATGCTGGATGGCTTCGCGAGACATGGCCTGTTTGATCTGGAGGTGGATGTGACAGGGGATCTTCAGGTTGACTGCCACCACACGGTAGAAGATACCGGTATAGTGCTCGGAGAGGCTATCCGTCAGGCTGTCGGCGATAAAAAGGGGATTCGCCGCTACGGGGATCGCGTGCTTCCGATGGATGAGGTGCTGGTACTCTGCGCGCTGGATCTGAGCGGACGCCCGTATTACTGCTCAGACGCTGTTTTTCCGACGGAGCGGATCGGAGAGCTGGATACGGAGATGATCCGGGAGTTCTTCTATGCGGTTTCCTACTCCGCCGCGATGAATCTTCACTTCTGCATGCTCCGTGCCGGGAACAGCCACCACATGGCGGAGGGCATGTTTAAGGCGTTTGCGAAGGCGCTGGATGAAGCGTGCGGTTATGACGGGAGAATTACGGATGTGCTTTCGACGAAGGGCTCTTTATAAAAGCTCCGGTTTATCCGGGTTAGGAGAATGTAAATTATGGATAACAGGGAACTCATCGTTCCGTTTTACTTAAAAAACGGGAAAGTGGTAAGTGATATACAGGACAGGAAAATGATTTCCGACGATGCGGCGGCGCTCGCGGCTTCCTGTGAAAACTCTGGCGCAGACGCTCTGCTTCTCTTTGATCTTTCTGAGGGAGACGCGGAACACGACCAGTCCATCGGGATGATAAAGAAAATAAGCCGCGCGACGGATCTTCCGCTTTACGGCGGCGGCAATATCCGGCGGCTGGAGGATGTAAAAAAGCTGATTTACGCCGGGTGCAGAAAAATATTTTTAAATTACGCGAAGAAATCCGATCAGGAGCTCACCGCCGAGGCGTCCGCACGTTTTGGCAGGGATCGTATGCTTGCCTGCATAAAGACTCCGGAGGAGCTGCAGGCGGCGAATGAGCATGCAGAATTGCTGGACGGCGTGCTCCTGCTGGAGCCTTCCCTGCTGGAATCCGCTCTGACGGAAGCAAATACATGGGAGACTGTCTATTGTCTGATGGGGCATTTTGACACAAAAGCAGCTTCTGAGCTGTTTTCTGGCTGCCTGCCAGCCGGGAACGGGGCGACCGGAGTTTTCTGCAACGAATTTTTGCGGAAGGAATTTCCTTTTATGGAGGTAAAGCATGCGCTTCGCTCGAATGGCATAGCGGTAAATACGTTTGAGGCGTCTCTTGGCTGGGAGGAGATCCGCACAGACAGGAATGGCCTGCTCCCGGTGGTGGTTCAGGACTATCGCACACTGGAGGTTCTGATGGTTGCCTATATGAATGAGGAGGCCTACCGAACTACCATCCGTACCGGACGCATGACCTACTGGAGCCGCAGCAGACAGGAGCTTTGGGTGAAAGGGCTGACATCCGGACATTTCCAGTATGTGCGCGAGCTGGCAATCGACTGCGACAACGACACGCTTCTCGCAAAGGTCGTTCAGGTCGGAGCTGCCTGCCATACCGGAAACCGAAGCTGCTTTTATCGTACTGTTTTAAAGAAAGAATATGACTCCTCCAATCCGCTGAAGGTCTTTGAGGATGTGTTTGCCGTTATTGAGGACCGGAAGGTGCATCCGAAAGAGGGCTCCTATACAAATTATCTGTTTGATAAGGGTATAGATAAGATACTCAAGAAGGTCGGGGAGGAAGCCACAGAGATTATAATCGCGGCCAAAAATCCGGATCCGGAGGAAGTGGTCTATGAGATATCGGACTTCCTTTATCATGTCATGGTGCTCATGTCCGAGCGTGGACTGACATGGGAGGACATTACAGAGGAGCTGGCAAAAAGATAAATAATGGTTTTATCCATTTTCATAGCCAGGAACAGAAACGTATGCGTTCTGTTTCTGGCTTTTTTGTTTTATTGCTTTGCAATACGATCTTCGTTTCCCTCTCCGATCATTAAAACATCAATTTGTTTCAAAATGTTTATAGAATATTAAGAAACAAATGGGTGACATCATATAAAATATATGATATACTTCAAAAAGTAATTGAGCATATCTATAATCAATATATTGTAATCTGCGCACTCCGTTCAGGAGATCATCCGATGGCGGCGTTCTGTCGTCAATTTCCAGATTCAGGCAACCTGTTTTATCCGGCAGCGATGCAGTCTGCCGGCACCTGACATGCTCCGGCATTTTTCGAATGTCGGTAAATCATTCATTTCAAGGAGGGATAGAATGCGAAAAAAACATTTTTGGCGAAACCTGACGGCTGTTGTGGTGGCGACAGCAATGACACTGAACACATTTTTACCTGTAGTATACGCGGATACTTCTCCGGGAAAGAGCAGCACGGCAGAATCTACAGCTGATACCAGCTCAGATACTGAGCTTATCTCAGAGATAAAATCTATTTCAGAGACGGACGTTGTCTCAGAGACAGGAGCTGTGCCGGAGGTGGAAGCTGTTTCAGAGACAGGATCTCTGTCGGAGACGGAAGCAGCTTCAGAGACAGCACCTGTTCCGGGGACGGAGCTCATCCCAGAGACAGGATCTGTGCCGGAAACAGAGCTCATTTCAGAGGCAGGATCTGTGCCGGAAACGGAGTCTGTTTCGAAATCGGGCTTCTCTTCAGAGTCGGAAGCTTCTTTGGAAACAGAGGGCAGTTCGGAAACCCAAGGCAGCTCTGAAGCACAGGCTGGCTCTGAAAAGAATATGGGAGCGGAAAAGGAAACAGATGTGGAAACAGAGCCTGTTTCTGCTGCGGGCAACGCATCAAAGGATACGGATACGTCAGATTCTACAGCCGCCGACAAAGCTGAGTATACGGGGAATGACGGGACTGAGGGTACGACGGAGGATGCAGAGGAAGCTTATAATTTTATCCAGTATCTTATGACGGAGGGCGGGTATCTGAACATCTGTTACGCAGACGGCGGTACGCAGGTGCTTACCCCTGCTGATTTTTCGGGCGATTTCGATGTTGAGGTAAATATGCTCTGCGGTGAAGAAATCTCTTATACGGCATTTGCCTCTGACGGATATGTGATAGACGAAGTAAGCGTTATGAGTGAGGATGGCACCGAGCTGGCTTATTACGATGGTTCCGGTAAGGATGAGCTTTCTTTTACTGCATCGGCTCATATAGATTATAAAACGGTTATCTGTGTTTCATTTGAAAAAAGCGGGCTGCCTGATATGGGGCAGGTGATCCGCTTTACCGGCACCGGTACCGGGAGCATTTCCATCTATTCAGATGAAAAACGCACCGACCGGATAGGTATTCTCGATGAGACCGGAGAGGAGTTGTCGGTATCCGAATACGGACTGGATTTCTATCTGGACGTAGTGGGAGAGGAGGAGTCCGCGTCCGTACCGTATGATATCAGATTTTTCCGTGATGGAGAGGAGGTCTCCAGCGATACGCTTTATCCGATGGTGGATGGCGCGTTTCATGCTTACCCGGCTGTCTCATTCTTCCAGAGAGGTTATGAGGTTATCGAAGTGAGCATAAAGACGATGAGTGAGATCGGGAGCATTCCGGAGCTGTCCGGTGATAATACGTATGGGAAATATGATAAGCTGGTCGCTGCCGGACTGCAGAAGGATATCACAAAGATGTGGTCGGATCCGGAGACGGGCGATGTATATAAGACCAGAGCCCTTGTTAGGTCTCATTTTTCACCGACCAACTATTTTGTAAATCAGGCTCCTCTGAAGGTGGCTCTGATAACGACAGACAGTGATTCGGCGGAAGTGGCGGATTTCCTGAATCAGACGGTCTATAGTCTGTACCGCTGCGCGAGTACCTCCAGCCAATACTGTCCGTATTACAAACAGACCGGAGATCTGTATTTTATCATTACCGGGGTAGATGAGGCGACGGGAACTGTATCCTATGAGCTGTACTGGCATAATGATAATGGCCTTTCCTATCAGCATGCGTATAAGGGTTATGGAAGCTATGAGCTCCCCAGCGGAAGCCTGAAAATTGTAAAGGCATGGAAGCAGCCGGATACAATGGAGGAGATCGATCTGAGCATTTACAGCCTCAAAGCGACGTTTACGCTTTATTCGGACAGGGACTGTACGGAAAAGGTGCTGTCCGTTACGACTGACGCCAATGGCAGCGCCACCGTAGACGACCTTGATCCGGGAACCTATTATATAAAGGAAACTACA
>JAJQIE010000292.1 GCA_021199395.1 Lachnospiraceae bacterium
GCTGCGGGGATCGAGGATATCCATGATTTTTCAGGATTCCGGAGCTATGATCAATCCGATTCGGAAGATTGGCGCTCAGTATGTGGAATACATTCAGACCCATGAAAAGATGTCCAAAAAGGATGCTTTTGACCGGGGCGTGGAGATGCTGGAAAAAATGCGTCTGCCGGATGGGAAAAATATCATGAACAGCTATCCGTTCCAGCTTTCCGGAGGAATGCGGCAGAGGGTAGGTATCGCTATGGCGATGACCTTTTCGCCTAAGCTGCTTCTGGCGGATGAGCCGACCAGCGCGCTGGATGTGACGACGCAGGCGCAGATCGTGCGGCAGATCATGGAGCTTAGGGATCAGTTCAACACCTCAGTCATTATTGTGACACACAACATCGGCGTGGCGGCCTATATGGCGGATCAGCTGATTGTGATGCAGCATGGCAGAGTGGTGGACTCCGGTTCCAGGGAGGAAGTTATGAAGCATCCGACGAATGATTACACAAAGAATCTGTTAGCCGCTGTTCCGGAGATGGGAGGAAAACGCTATGTCTCTTGATAAGAAAAAAGCCGGGGAAAAATCCGGTTCGAACCGACCGGCGACAGGCGAAGCGATTATGGAGGCAAAGCATGTCACGAAACAGTTCCCGGCCTCCGGCGGCCGGACGCTCAAGGCATGCAATGATGTGAATCTGACCGTATATCGTGGACAGACCCTTGGCATTGTCGGCGAGAGCGGATGTGGGAAATCCACGTTTGTAAAAATGATTGTGCAGATGTTCCAGCCCACTGAGGGAGAGATCATTTACGACGGAAAAGATATTACAAAGCTCAAGGGCGAGGAGCTTCGCCAGAGCCGCCGGAAAATCCAGATGGTATTTCAGGATCCGGCCGCCGCGTTCAGCCCGAAAATGAAGATTATCGATATCGTCACAGAGCCTCTGATGAATTTTGGACTGATCAGGCGTTCTGAACGGGAGGCAAAGGCAAAGGAGCTGCTCGCAATGGTGGAGCTCCCAGAGGATTTCATCTACCGCTACCCGCATAATATGAGCGGAGGACAAAGGCAGAGGATCGGTATCGCCAGAGCGCTTGCGCTGGAGCCGGAAATTATCGTATGTGATGAAGCGACCTCCGCGCTCGATGTGTCCGTGCAGGATCGTATCATTGAGCTGCTTGTAAAGCTCCAGAAGGAGAAAGGAATTTCTTTCGTATTTATCTGTCATGACATGGCCCTGGTTCAGTCCTTTGCGCATCGGGTCGCGGTCATGTATCTGGGAAATATCGTGGAGGTGCTTCCGGGCATCGAGGTAGGGACGAACGCGCAGCATCCATATACGCAGGCGATGCTCGGCGCGATTTTCTCCACGCATATGGATTTTACGAAAAAGATAGAGAGCATTGAGAGTGAAGCGCCCAGCCCGGTAGATGTGCCGACCGGATGCCCGTTCCAGAATCGCTGTGATTGCTGCATGGATATCTGTAAAAGGGAAAAACCGGCGCTGAAGCAGATCGGAAAGGATCATCAGGTGGCATGCCATCTTTTCTGAACGGAACGACAGAAGGGGCAGGGGATCAGGAAAGGAGCGGCTGCGTCTCCAACTGTATGCTTTGCCGACTGAATTATGAAAATATTGGCTCCGGTATATCCGGGTCGGGAAGGATTGAACATGAAAAAATCGAAGACCATTCTTTTGCTTGGAATGATTTTGACAGCTCTGTTCTCTGTAAATGCGGCTGCTGAGGATGAAGCGGAAGCGACAGAAGCCGCGGCGGATATTGCCGCCTCCGCAAAAGATGCGGAAGCTGCGGCTGCGGAGATGGCTGAGGGGTATACGATCGGAGTGTCCTACTATGATCCGGAGGATTTTGAGGGGATAGCCTTTCGGGAATATTTTGATAACTATCTTGGGACAGCGTTTAACGCGGAGTTTTATTATAATTCGGAATCCATCGACAGCGCGGAGGATGAAATTGCTTTTGTAGAAGAGCTGCACGAGCAGGGGATTCAGGGCATCATTTCCTTTATGTCTACCTATGTGGAGGATGTGCTCCCGGTGTGCGAGGAGTATGGAATGTACTATATCTGCGGCTCCGGAACGATTACAGAGGAGGTATACGACAGCGTTAAAGACAATCCTTACTTTCTCGGCGTAGTCGGACCGACGGATGAAGATGAGGAGCAGGCGGGAGAATACCTGGCGGAAAAGCTTTCCGCCCTGGATGAAGGACAGAACGCGAGTTACCTGGTCGTGAGCGGCGGAAGCTCGCTGGGAAATGAAATGCACCGTTTAAGGACGGTCGGTATTCTTACAAAGCTGCAGGAAATCTATGGGCTGACCTATGATCAGTCCGCGGAGGAGCTGGCGGAGCTGTCGGAAGAGACAGAAATATCGACGGGTACGGATGTCAGGATCACGATCCTTCCGGGCTATCTCACGGACGGTACGGCAGTTGGTTCAGCGGCTGCCACAGGGGAATACGATATGGTGATCTCCTGCATGACGATTGCAAATGCGATTACCTATATCACCGATGCGGAGGCGGAGAATGGCTATGACATCAAAGTAGGCATGGTAGACTGCTTTACAGATCAGAATTATGCCTTTTTCAACGAAAAGGATGTAAATGGCGATTCGAAGCTGAACTGTCTGGTCGGCAAGTATGGCGCGGTAGTCGCTCCGGCATTTGTGGCGATGAGCAACGCTTATGCCGGATACGCGGAGGATTTCCGTGACGAAGGCAGCGCGTTCTGGCTCCATCAGACCTACTGGTACGCGGCTGATACAGAGGAGTTCAACGAGCAGTACGCACTCTCCATCGGAATTTCCGAAAACACCTACAGCGCGGCTGATATGATGCAGGTGATGAAGCTTTTTAATAATGAAGCGGATTTTGACGCATACAGGGAATTTACGGAAAAATAGACAGAATATATATAAGGACTGAGAACAAGAAAAAGAAACCGGCGGACAGCAGTTTGAATGAGGGATTGTTGTCTGCCGGTTTTTTATGCGCAGAGCCGGGTGAGGAATGATGCAGCTTGTACTGCACCCGACTGGCATGGCGACGGGCAGGGGAGGCGAGCGCTCTCCCTCTCCGATTACGCACTGAAACATGGTCTGATCTCTTTATTTTCCAAATGAAGGGTTGCTGATTGGGGGCAGGTCATGTTATAGTAAAAAAAGCACTTTTTGAGGGGAGAAAGCCTGCGGATTTCAGACATTGAGGGCGGCTCAAAGCAGTGCAAAAGAGTAAAATACGAGGAGAATTTATTATGAAAAAATGGATAATAGTGGCTGAAAGCGGTTCGGATATAACCTTTGAGGAAGGAAGACAGCTCGGAATCGAGATTGTACCCATGCACGTCACTATGGGGGAGAAGAATTACGATGATGGTACCTTCCCCGCGGAGAAGATCTGCGAATTTTATGATAAATATAAGGAGCTGCCAAAGACCAGCGGCTCGGTTCCGAATGATTTTACCGTACTCTATGACCGCATACACGCGGAGCATCCGGAATCACAGATTCTGCATCTGGCGTATTCTGCGTCTACGACGATTTCCTATGAATCCTCGTGCGCAGCAGCGGCGGATCGGGATTATGTGACCGCGATCGATACAAAGCATGTGTCTGCCGGACAGCGCGCTGTGGTTTTGCAGACGCTTGAGCTTCTGAAAAGAGAGCCGGAAATAGATCGCGAAAAGCTGCTTGAGAGCGTCCGTGAGATCTGTGACCGCACAAGAATGAGCTTTCTGCCGGCGAACCTGATATACCTGCATGCAGGCGGACGGTGCTCGAATCTGGAGCTTCTCGGCAGCCGGATTCTGAAGCTTCATCCCTGCATTGAGATCCTGGATGGAAAGCTGGTCGCTACTGTGAAATATCGTGGAAGCTTCCGCAAGGTAGTCAAAAAGCTGATTCAGGATTGTGCGGAGAAGAATCATCTGAGCAGAGAACGGCTCTGGCTGGTCCACGCCCCGCGTTTTTCTGACGAACTGGCTCAGGAAGCGGAGGATATGGCGAAGGAGCTGGGCTTTAAGGAGATTTCCTGGGTACAGACCGGCTGTGTGATCACGACGCATGGCGGACCGGGTGCGTTTGGCGTTGTCGGTATTTCGGAGACAGCCTGAGATAATTCATGAATACGCTTCCGCTTGTAATGTTTTCTGATGTGCGGGAGCAGGCTTTCAAAATTATAAAAAGGACAGGGAACAGATATGGATACAGAAGTATTTGTCAGAAAAGTGGAGGATCATCTGCGCCGAAAGCTGATTCCGTTCTGGTCGGGACTGAGGGATGAAAAAAACGGCGGGTTTTACGGCTATATGGGATATGATCTGAATATAGACCCGGAATATGAGAAGGGCTGTATTCTGAACAGCCGGATTCTGTGGTTTTTTTCGAATGCATATGTGCTCCTGAAGGATGAAGCGCTCAGGGAGAACGCGGATCACGCGTATCGTTTTCTGAGAGATGACTGCCTGGATCGGGAGCGGGGCGGCGTGTACTGGTCCGTGACCTGCGATGGAAAGCCAAAGGACACTACAAAGCATACCTATAACCAGGCATTCGCGATCTACGCGCTGGCGTCCTATTATGACGCCACGAAGACGGAGGAAGCCCTTGAAATTGCGTTTGAGCTTCAGAATGCGATCGAGGAGAACTGCACCGATGAGTATGGATACCTGGAGGCGTTTGACCGCTGCTTTCGACCGATATCGAATGAAAAGCTTTCGGAAAACGGCGTGATGGCAGAGAAAACCATGAATACGCTGCTCCATGTGTTTGAGGCGTACACAGAGCTTTACCGTGTGACGAACCACAGCTTTACGGCAGAGCGACTGGAGTTTATGCTGGACATTTTTGCGGAAAAGATCTATAACCCGGCGAAAGGGCGTCAGGAGGTTTTCTTTGACAGGACATGGAACCCGCTGATCGACCTGCATTCCTATGGGCATGACATAGAGGCCTCCTGGCTGCTGGATCGCGGCCTTGATGTGCTGGATAACCCGTTTTATACGGAGCTGATCGCGCCCATCACAGAAAAGCTTGCGAAAACGGTATACGAACAGGCTTACCGCGACCATTCTCTTCTGAATGAAGCGGAAAATGGCGTGGACGACACGAAGCGCGTCTGGTGGGTGCAGGCGGAAGCGATAACAGGCTTCCTGAATTTATGGGAGAAAAAAGCAGGCGGAGCGCAGAAGTATCTCGACGCTGCAATGGAGATCTGGGAGTATATTGCTGCCTGTTTTGTAGACCCGCGGGACGGGTCGGAGTGGTTTGAAAATGTGAATGAAGATCGCACGCCGATGGAGCTGCCAATCGTACAGCCGTGGAAGTGTCCGTATCATAATGGAAGAATGTGTATGGAAGTGATCCGGAGGCTTTCCGATCCTGGCTCCTCCGATGCAGGCAATTAAGACAGAGCTCGATAAATGTTTTACAGCAGGCTAAGTCCGCAATAAAAGCAGATAGCCGATCACCTCAATAACCATATGCGGGACAGATCCTTTTCGAAAGCCGGGCGGGAGGAAACGCCTCCGTGCATGTGGTGCAGAAGAGGTAACGGCGGAAGAGCAGGTGATTTACGATGCGGATGGCAGGCCCCGGCCTGTGGCACTACCGGATTCCTCGTTTCCGCGGCAGATTACATTAGCAAAAATTATGAGTATACCATGACTGCGGAACAGTGGGAGCATTTTTCGGGAGAGATGTTTACGGGCTATGACACAGAACGGGTCTGGTTTTATGACATGAAAGCCGATGGGTTCAGTCTGGATGATAAGCGTTCAGAGGTTTCGGATAATGATATTCCAGACATCATTCAGCGGTTTCATAATCTGGATGCAGAAAAGGACAGAGATCGAACCGAACAGAGCTTTTTTGTTCCGAAGCAGGAAATCGTGGATAACGGGTATGATCTGTCTATTAATAAGTATAAAAAGACGGAGTATGTGCCAGTAGAATATCCACCCGCATCAGAGATTTTGGATAAGCTGGATGAACTGGAAGAAGAGATTGCAAAAGATCTGAAGGAGCTGCGGGGAATGCTATGATTTGGAATTACTAAAATGTATAACTGGTAAATTTTGAATTTCGGCGACTGAAAGGATATTATGCGAGGTGATAATACGATGACGCAGGATGGATTTACGAAAAGAGATTGGGCGCTTTTTAGAGAAAGGGTTCCGGAATGGCAGGAAAACTATATGGAGAAGCTTGTGGCAGAATATGTGGAGTTACTATCAGGAGATGGAGCCGCATCCGATAAATTCTGGGAGTTGGATAAGCGGGTCAAAACGGATAAACGCCGTAAAGGTGTAATCATGGAAATGAGCCGTTCTGAAATGCTTTATAATATCCTTGACCTGATACGGGAAGGTACAATTACGGTGGATGATCTGGAGGATTTTAGCGAACAGTTGAGAGGAACAGTAAAGCTGCTGACGGAACGGTGGTAGGGGAGACGGCAACATGAGATTTGCAGATGTTTTAGAAATTCGAAATGGAAAAAATCAGCGACAAGTAGAAAATTCGCATGGAAAATATCCCATTTATGGTAGTGGTGGCGTGTTGGGATAGTCCTACAAAAAAATGTCTGCGAAGGGTGGCATTTTCGGTTAGGACGGGCCCGTTTTAAACGTAAAAAAATAGCCTTGTACATTATTATGACACGAGGTATCCAGACTGTTCGCTGGCAATTCTCAGGCTTATTATGCCCTGGGATCACAACTGAATATGGAACTCAAGGTAGGACTTAATCGGAGCTTCTTGCTGACCGATGGGTTCTTTTTTAATGCGCACAGCCGTGTAAGGAATTATTCCGGCTAACGCCGGACACGGCTGGCGCGCGGATAGGAATGCTGACGATTCCTATCCGATTGCACACC
>JAJQIE010000212.1 GCA_021199395.1 Lachnospiraceae bacterium
TTATAAGCCTATTCCTCTCGACTATTGCATCATCCGTGGTACATATATCGACGAGCTTGGAAATTTGTCAACTGACGAAGAGGCGATGAAGCTTGAAGTTTTCTCCGCCGTACTCGCGTGCAAAAAATTTGGCGGTACGGTAATCGCCCAGGCCAAATACAAGGTTCAGGCCGGATCGCTGCACTGCAAGCAGGTGGTCGTGCCAGGTGTCTTTATTGACGCCGCTGTGATCTGTCCGGATCCGGAAAATGATCACCGTCAGACCCATAGCTTCGCATTTGATCCCGCCTACTGCGGGGATATCAAAGTACCTGTAGCCGCTTCTGACGCGCTTCCGGTATCGGCGCGCAAAATCATCGGCAGGCGCGCGCTCTGCGAATTGCGCGAAAATGACATTCTGAATGTCGGTACCGGTATTCCCAATGACGTCGTCGGCCCTATCATTTCGGAGGAGGGTGTCGATAACGATGTGACTGTCACCGTAGAATCCGGTATTTATGGCGGAATCCCTCTCGGCGGAATTGATTTCGGTATCGCCAAAAACAATTTCGCGCTTGTCCGTCACGACGATCAGTTTGATTATTATAACGGAGCAGGCGTGGACGTCACCTATATGGGAGCAGGCGAGGTAGATCCGGATGGCAATGTAAATGCCACAAAGCTGGGTCCGAAGCCTACCGGAGCGGGCGGTTTTATTGATATCACGACAAACGCCAGACACGTTGTGTTCTGTTCCACCTTTACCGGAAAAGGTCTGGACTGCTCATTCGAGGGCGACCGTCTCCATATTAACCGGGAAGGCAGCCTCATCAAATTTGTAAAGAAGGTGCAGCAGATTTCCTACAACGGTAAGATTGCGCGCGCCAAAGGACAGAAAATGCATTATGTCACAGAACGTGCCGTATTCGAGCTCCGGCCGGAAGGGCTTGTGCTGATTGAAATCGCACCGGGTATCGACCTGCAAACACAGGTTCTGGATCTGATGGAATTTACTCCGCTGATTGCGGAAGACCTGAAAGAAATGGATCCGGCAATCTTTCGTGAAAATGGGCCATTTGGTCTGAAAAAATATATCTTTAAAAATCAGGAGGAAGCAAAATGAAGAGACTGGAAGGAAAGGTAGCGCTGGTAACCGGCGCGGCCAGGGGACTTGGAAAAGGAATTGCGTTAAAGCTCGCACAGGAAGGCGCAAAGGTCGTTATCGCCGATATGGCGGAAGCTGACGCCGCGGTAGCGGAAATTGAAGCCATTGGAGGAGAAGCCGCAAGCTATCAGGTAAATATCTCCAAACAGGAGGAGGTAAAGGCGCTTTTTCAGTTTGTAATCGATCGCTTTGGCACACTCGACATCATGGTAAACAACGCCGGAATCAACCGCGATGGAATGCTGCACAAAATGCCGGTGGAAAACTGGGATCTTGTTATTTCCATCAATCTGACCGGTACATTCTACTGTACACAGGAAGCGCTGCAGATCATGCGTCCAAAAAACTATGGCCGGATCATCAATATCTCCTCCGGCAGCTGGCTTGGCAACATCGGGCAGGCAAATTATGCCGCGTCGAAAGCCGGTGTGGTTGGTCTTACAAAGACTGCGGCACGCGAGAACGCTAAGAAGGGAATTACCTGCAACGCGATCTGCCCTGGATTCATCGAGACAGATATGACATTGAAGCTGAAGACAGTCAACGATGGCGCCGCATGGGACAGCATGATGCAGCGGATCCCCATGGGATATGCCGGAAAGCCTTCCGATGTAGGGAATATGGTCGCGTTCCTCGCGTCTGACGAGGCGGCATACATTACCTCGGAGGTTATCAACGTTGGCGGCGGAATGATCGTATAAAGCAGCACGATTATGTGCATACTGGAAGGAGGATTTCGATATGAGTGATTTAAAAGAAGTAGTAATTGTAAGCGGCTGCCGGACCGCTGTAGGTTCGTTTGGCAAAAGCCTGAAGGATGTGTCAGCCATTGATCTGGGCGCGCTTGTCGTTCAGGAAGCAGTAAAGAGAGCCGGTATCTCACCCTCTGACGTCGATGAGGCTGTAGTCGGCCAGGTTGGGCAGATTTCGGAAAACGGCTTTGTCGCAAGGGCGGTCAGCCTGAAAGCAGGACTTCCCAAGGAGACCGTTGCCTATTCTGTCAACCGTCAGTGCGGTTCCGGTTTACAGGCGATTGTGGAGGCGGTCATGGAGATTCAGACCGGACAGTCCGACGTGGTCGTTGCCTGCGGTACAGAGAACATTTCCCAGCTTCCTTATTATGTAAAAGACGCCCGCTGGGGCGCCCGCATGGGACACAAAACCTTTGAGGACGGCGTAATTGATATTCTTACCTGGCCTCTCGACAACAGCCACAATGGAACGACTGCGGAAAAAGTCGCGGAGCGCTATCACGTCTCAAGAGAAGAACAGGATGCGTTCGCGGTAGAAAGTCACCGCCGGGCGGTTGCGGCCATCAAGGCCGGAAAATTTAAAGACGAGATTGTTCCGGTAGAGCTAAAGGATCGCAAGGGCAATGTTACGATCTTTGATACAGATGAAGGTCCGAGGGAAGGGCAGTCTATGGAGAAGCTGGCAAAGCTGAAGCCCTGCTTTGTGAAAGACGGTACAGTCACAGCTGCAAACTCCTCCAGCCTAAATGACGGAGCTGCCGCTGTGGTAGTAATGTCCAGAGAGAAAGCGGAAGCGCTTGGCGTAAAGCCCCTGCTTTCCATCCGGGGATACGCGATCGCCGGTTTTGATCCGGAATACATGGGCTACAGCCCGAAATTCTCCAGTGAAAAGCTTGCGAAGAAGCTGAACCTGAACCTGAAGGATATTGATATGTTCGAGATCAACGAGGCGTTTGCAAGTCAGGCTTTTGCTGTCGCCCGCGACCTGGAGCTGGACATGAATAAAGTAAACATCTACGGCGGGGGAATTTCCATCGGTCATCCAATCGGTGCAACCGGATGTGTCCTGACCGTGAAGGTTCTCTATGAATTAATGCGAACGGACAAGAAAGACGCTATGATCAGTATGTGCATCGGTGGCGGACAGGGTATTTCCATGTACTTCACTAAATGCTGATAAATTACAACCTCTTATATGTGAAGAAGGACGGCACTCGCAGACATAGCTTGAGGAGTTGCCGTCTTTCTCTTTATTTCCGGCGTGTCCAGGGGGAAAATGCCAGATGATTATACCTGTAAAACAGATTCAGAACATCGTGGAGGAATTGAAAGACACCATACAAAAAGACATTAATTTTATGGATGAAAACGGATGCATCATCGCCAGCTCCGACTCGTCCAGGATCGGCACCTACCACTTTGGCGCCCAGCAGGTCATCCGGCAGAAGCTTGATGAGCTGGTAATCAGTGAAAAAGACAATTACGCCGGTTCAAAAAGCGGTATCAACCTCCCCATCATCATAGAGGGAGAAATTGTGGGCGTTGTCGGAATCACCGGGGAAAACGAGGATGTACAGACGCTTGGCAAGGTTATCCAGAAAATGACGAAAATCCTGATTCTGAATCATTATCAAAGCAACCAGAAAAAAGCCAAGGAAACGATGGTGAACAATTTTATCTTCAGCTGGCTCTATGAGAGTGAAGAGGAAAATGAATCCGATGAAAATATTTCCCTCAGAGGACGGCTTCTCGGAATTGACATCAATCTGACACGCGTTGTTACCGTTATGAATATAGAAAGCCAGGCGGAGGGGAAAGA
The DNA here is from genome assembly GCA_021199395.1 of Lachnospiraceae bacterium. GTDB lineage: Bacteria > Bacillota > Clostridia > Lachnospirales > Lachnospiraceae > Choladousia. Next base: position 3,716 of record JAJQIE010000212.1, read on the forward strand.
ATTTTACGGAACAGAAACGGAGCAAAAATGTTATGACCGCATCCGAAAAGAGCTTCGAAAATTCTCAGGGGACGATTCCCAGCATCTGATCTCACAGATCGGTAACCGTCCCGTGATTTTCTTCCACAGCTCAGAGCCGCAGAAAGTAGCGGCATTTGCCAAAGAGATGGCGGAAAGCATCGAAAAGCATTATAATGTCAGGATCTACTGCGGGATCGGAACGGTCGGACGGAACCGCGCGGAGATTCGCCGCTCATATCGTGAAAGTAACACAGCCTGCAATCTTGCCATGCGGATGAAAAACAAACGGGTGAAAATGTACAGCGACGCAGACCTGGATCTGCTGCTGCAAAACATCCCAAAGCATGACCGGGATCTGTTCGTAAAAAGGCTCTTCAAAAACTGTGAGGATTCTGAAATCACAAAATGGCTGCAGCTTCTGCGTTGGTATGTGGAAAACGATGGTTCTATTTCCAAAACTGCCGAATGCTGCTACATCCACAAAAACACGCTGCAGTACCGTCTCTCAAAGCTGAAGGAAATGACCGGCTATGACCCCAGAAACATCAAGGAATCCCTGCCATTATGCATAGCGATGCTCATCTGGGAAATGGACTACGATCAGTAATGCGGCTTAAACCCTGATTTTCTGCGCGGTCTCAGCGCCCATCGCGATCCTGTGGGTGCCTGAGCCGATGATCATCCCGCACCCGTTGTTCTGAATGACGCAGATCTCACTTCCCTGCTGAATCTGGGCGTGGTTCAGCTCCTCTTCCGTCTCGTCCGGCAATCCAAGCATCCATTTGATCCGGCAGAGCGTGCTGGCGCGAACCTCTGTCAATAACTGCATAAAAAAGCCCCCTGATACAAAATTTCCGACGATTGTGGAACGTATTCCACAACCCAAATAGATTGAAATTATTGTATCAGCAGGGGCCTTTGTTAGTCAATTGCAATTTCTGTCAGACGCGGCTCTCATTTGATCACATGTCCGTACTTGCGCAGCAAGTATGGACGCAGGCCGCGCCTTGCGCACAGCGCAGCTTTAATGCGCGGCTCTCATTTGATCACATGAATCCAGCCTTCCGGCGCTTCAATGCGCCCCATCTGGATGCCGGTCAGAGTTTCATACAGCTTCTTCGTAACCGGTCCCATCTCGGTCATGCCGCTCGGCAGACAGATCTCATTCCCATGGTCTACGATCTTTCCAACCGGGGAGATAACAGCCGCTGTGCCGCAGAGTCCGCACTCGGCAAAGTCCTTTACCTCCTCGAAGGCTACTTCTCTCTCCTCCACCTCAAGTCCGAGGTATTCCTTTGCAACAGTAACCAGTGAACGGCGGGTAATTGACGGAAGGATGCTGTCCGACTTAGGAGTCACGACCTTATTATCTCTGGTCACAAAGAGGAAATTCGCTCCGCCGGTCTCTTCCACCTTTGTTCTGGTCGCCGGATCCAGATACATATTCTCGTCAAAGCCCTTCTGATGCGCGTCCACGATCGCGTACAGGCTCATCGCGTAGTTCAGCCCCGCTTTGATATGGCCGGTTCCATGAGGAGCCGCGCGGTCAAAATCAGAGACGCGGATCGTCAGCGGCTTCACACCACCCTTGAAATAAGGTCCTACCGGAGTCGTAAACACACGGAACTGATACTCATCCGCCGGGCTTACGCCGATCACGGCGCTGCTGCCAAACATAAACGGACGTACATAAAGTGTCGCTCCTGAACCATACGGCGGGACATACGCCTCATTCGCCGCAACCGTATCTGATACGGCCTGGATGAATCGTTCCTCCGGAAATACCGGCATCTCCAGGCGTTCGCAGGAAGCCTTCATGCGGGCAGCGTTCAGATCCGGACGAAAGGTCACGATATGCCCATCCTCTGTGGTATAAGCCTTCAGGCCTTCAAAACAGGTCTGTGCGTACTGCAGCACGCCCGCGCACTCACTGATCGCTACGGTAGAATCCGAAATAAGCGCTCCTTTATCCCACGCGCCATCCTTATAGTTTGCGACAAACCGCTTATCCGTTTCCACATAACCAAAACCCAGATTTGCCCAGTCAATGTTTTTTTTCTCCATCCTTTTCATCCTTTCTTTGTATGGTGATACTACAGATTATTTTTACAGACTATTTTATCTGTCCCGCAAGCACTTCCCTTGCTTTCTCAATCGCAGCCTCTACGCCCGCCGGATTTTTCCCTCCAGCCTGCGCCATATTCGGGCGACCACCGCCGCCACCGCCTACGAGAGCGGCAACGCCCCTGATCAGATTGCCCGCATGCGCGCCGCGTTTCATTGCGCCGTCTGTGGCAGTCGCCATCAGACTGACCTTACCGTCATTTACTGAGGCGAGGAGGATCACGCCCTCTCCCAGCTTCTCACGAAGCTGATCCCCCAGCTCGCGGAGTCCGTTCATATCTACGCCCTCCAGCCTTGACGCGAGCAGCTTCACACCGTTTACCTCGCAGACCTGATCAGAGACATCCCCAAGCGCGTCCTTTGCTAGCCTGCTCTTCAGAGCCTCGTTCTCGCTCGTCACCGCTTTTAAATCCGCCTGCAGCGCAGCAATCTTTTCATGGATACCCGCCGGCGTCGTCTTTAAAAGCTTTGCAGCATCAATGAGCTCCTGCTCCACCTTCCGGTAATACGCAAATACAGCGTCGCCCGTCAGTGCCTCAATCCGGCGGACACCGGCCGCGATACCGGATTCGGATACGATCTTAAAGGTCGTAATCTCCGCCGTATTTGCCACATGTGTTCCTCCGCATAGTTCCTTTGAAAAATCACCCATAGATACGACGCGCACCTCATCGCCGTATTTTTCTCCGAACAGAGCCATCGCTCCGGTCTTTTTCGCGTCCTCAATACTCATGACCTGCGTCACGACCGGAAGAGCCGCCGCGATCTCACGGTTCACAAGCGCTTCTGTCTGCGCAAGCTCCTCCGCGGTCATCGCCTGGAAATGCGCAAAATCAAAGCGCAGACGATCCGGCGTCACCAGAGAGCCCTTCTGCTCAACATGGGAA
>JAJQIE010000056.1 GCA_021199395.1 Lachnospiraceae bacterium
TCCGTCGCCTTTTCCCATGTCGAGCCGCCATCCAGGCTAATCATCAGAACCACATCATAAATGGTCACGTTTTCTTCCGCATATCCGTTCTGCTCGATCACCGTTTTTTCCAGCACCGACGTGATCTTATCCACGGTATTCAGCTCCGGGATACTCTGCAGTGTCTCCGGCACCTCGCTCAGTCCGACCTGCACTTCGACCCGGTGCTCCGCATCCGTATCCGGAAACTCCTGCTCCGGCAGCTCATAGAGCTCCGCCACCGTCAGAGTACCATCCAGAACCGTCACACTGTAGTTCACGCTGTCCGCGGTTCCCGTGATCGCGTAAGTACCCGGCGCGGATGTCACATCCGCATCTGTCGAGAGCTTCACGCCTAGATCCGTCTTCGTATCGCTGCCGAGCAGCGTTCCCTGCGTGACCGTGAAAGTAAAAGCGGGATTGCTGTCGCCATAATTCTTCGTCACATCATTCGCCGTGACAGTCACAGCCGCCTTTCCAATTTTTACGGTAAACGACGCGACATCTGTATCGTAATGGTACGTATCGCCCACTGCCCTGTAGTAAACAATGTATTCTCCCGCATCCGTCGCCGTCGGAAGTACCGTACTCCAGTCGCCGTCGTTGCCCGTCAGGCTGTAATACAGTTCTCCGCCGGAGGCTTCGCCCGCCGCAGCCAGTGCCTGCGCCCCGCCGGTATACGTCAGGCTGTTTGCCGACGGCGCGGTTACCACTTCAGAGTCTGTAATCTCCGTCCAGTCCGACACATAAGCCACATACACATTCACCTGACCTGCGTCCGTGTCATATTGCAGGAGATCCGCCATGGTGATAAGCGTCAGATCAGAATCAGGCGAACCAGTCACCTCTGTCTCCGGATAAAATCCCTCAAGGACATAACCCGGTCGTGATACTGAATCAATAATCACAGACATATCAATGCTAAGGTCCGCGTCATATTCCACATAAAAGACAAAAGAAGCAGCTTTGCTGGTGTCATACAGCGCAATGTTGTAATTCGCCGTCCAGCTGTCAAGTCTGTCAGCGTCAAACGACGTCACGCTATCCTGCGGGAAAGAGAGCTCAACCTCATACGTCTTAACCTGCCAGTTCGTATAATAGGTCACGCTGCCCAACGGATAAGTGTCTAAAGCTGCATCTACATTCGGCATGGTGGCAGGCAGTGCGCCCGCAGCATCCGCATCCGCTTTTTCGAGGCTCCAGCCAAGGAATACATATCCCGTCCGTATCGGATCGTCAAAGGAAATCTGCTCGTTCCAAACGACGTCGTCCTCATACAGTTTTTCTCCCGTCGCGGAATCCATCAGCGTCAGCGTATAGGCCTTCTTTTGCGTCACAACTGCTGCCATATTGTCTTCGCTCTTTCCGTCAGTTCCCACAATTGCTTTACTCTCAGTATAATACCCGTCTTCAAAGCACAGAATATCGGCAAAGTATATTGTCGAGCCCTCCCTTGCCGTCAGAGCCAGACAAGCCTTACCATCAATCGTTTGAACATCAAAGGACGTAATATCCGAATTGCCCGAAGTTTGCAAAGCTGTCAAGATCTGACTGACAGAGCCTATGCCCTCCGCGCTCAGATCCACATACATCTCTGCAATGTTATCATAAACAACCTTCACATAGATATCATGGCTGACATTCGTATCGTTCGAGGAAAAATCAGTAAACTGCCATTTGCCATCCTCACAGGTGATGCTGCACGACACCGCACTGTCTGTTGCAGACGTATCCAGAGCGAAGCTGCCAAACATCTTTCCTTCCGTTGCTTCGATCACGCCTGTATCAACAGAAAAGCCGACGTCTCCCGCGTTCACCCCCGAAATGACCAGATTACTATTATCATCCTTACTGACGGTATATCCGGAAGCGTCGCTGCGGAAAGCCAAAGAGCTGACAAACTTCGCATAATCCTCTGCGGTAGTCAGACTGCCATCCTCACCCAAATTTATATGTACTGTATAGGTCTTCGTAGCAATGGCCGGAGACAAAATAAGATCCGTTGCGTATGGTGATACAGTATTGCCACTATCTCTGTAATCCAGATCTACAGACAAGCTGTTGGTTGTAGGCAGTACGTTAGTTCCATCGCTCCAGGCATTGTCGAATACTGTATTTGAAGTGTCCGTCAGCGTCACGCCTGGCAGTGTAAGCGTAGTTTTATAAAAATCATAAGAATCGAAATAAAGCGTTATCGTCCTTCCGTCAGAGGACTTTTCAATCGCAAGCACGCCAGTCTCATTTTTACTACTTATGGCAGCCACTACGTTATTGTACCATGCTTCATTTTCAAGGGATTGCCCATCATCCAGCGTGAGGGTGTAGGCAAAGCCGTACTTTCTTTTGAGGCTCGATGTAAATGTTGTATTATATTGTCCATAGTACGTTTGAACTGCAGAACCCACGTAGTAGCTCGACGAAAGTGTCTGTGTTATACCATCTAAGTCCACGCCAACCCAGCCCTCAAGCTCAGTCAATACCGATCCTGTATTCACACTCGGCTGCGTCTCCTCGTACGGCTGTAAAACACCGTTGACCTCTGTCCCAGCTGCCGAGCCAAAATACAGGGTCATCGTCTTTCCATTATCGGAAAGCTCAATGCCAACGATGGTGTTTGCCACATAGCTTCCGGTCTCAATCTTCGTCTTTACACTATCATAATATGAAGTGTCAAACTGTGCGCCCGCATTGTAATCCGCATCAGTAATCACATACTGGTAGTAAAATTTCGCCCCATATGGCAGCGTGTCTTCATCCGCGGTAAGCTGTGGAACATCACTCGCAGGAGCCGCAGATTCTTCGGAGGAACCTCTCAGGACGCTTTTTACCTTTGTCTCTGGCTCCATTCCAGCCCCGATTTCCGTTTCCGCCACTGTTTCCGTATCGGTCTCTGCCTCTGTCACCGTATCGGCCTCAGTCTTCATTTCAGCTTCGACCCTGATATCGATCTCGGTTTCTGTCTCAGCATCCGTTCCCGTCTCCGCCTCTGTCACAGCTTCCGTCCCCGGCATGGCCGCGGTTTCTGTCTCGGTTTCTGTTTCCGCCTCAGGTTCGTCCTTTTCCGCAGAAGCCTGCGTGGCTTCTCCCGTCGCAGCCGTCTGCCCTGTCTCCGTCGCAAACGCAGAAGACACGACCAGGGAAAACATCAGGACGAACGCAAGGATTGCTGACAGTATACGTCTCTTTCGTTTCAAATGAAATACCTCCCTCTTTTCATGTGGCAGTGCAGCGAAACCGCTGTGTGATAATTTTTATCATTTTATTAGTTTCCGCTCACATTTGTCAGATTTAACTGTCTGATCTTGCGCAGAGCAATCAGGTTTACGATCAATGCAAACAACGCCCCGACCGCACAGGAATACAGGCAGGCGCGCAGGTTCGGCGTCCGGACATACCGCAGCGCCCCTGTCTCGATCGTCCGGATCACCACATAGGACAATACCACACCAAAGCCGCTTCCCAGCAGAAGTCCAATCACGGTCAGGATAATGTTATCCTTATAGACATATGCCCTTGTCTCTTTCAGTGTATAGCCGTTGATCCGCATGACTGCCAGCTCACGCGACTTGCGGTTGATCTGCATGACGATCTGGTTCAGAAGCACCAGCAGTGCCATCACCGCGGAAAGGGCAAGACAGATCGCTATAACCATATTGATGGAGCTTGCGTCCGCTTCGAACTCGCTGTTGTCCTTCAGAGACAAAAAGCCGTCCAGATCGCAAACCTTTTCGTAAAGTCCGTCAATATCGCCTTTCAGAAGGTAGACGCAGGCGTCCGTCTCCTCTCCCATGGCTTCTTCATAGTAGCTGTCCGTCGTCACAAACATGTGATAGGCGAGATAATGCTCGATAACGCCCACGACCTGAAATTCCTTCGCGTTTCCCTCGGCATCCATGATCTCGACCATACTGCCCGCCGACAGACCGTTATCCTCCGCGCATTTTCTGGAAACCAGAATACCGTTTTCCGGAATTTCCGCGGCAGCCTTTGTCTCAATATCCTCCAGGACCATATAGTCCGACAGCTCCTCAAAATCAGAAGCGGCAACGACATGGGCGTTCTCCCAGTCGCCTCCGTTTACGCGGAAGTTTTTCAGCTTATCCTGCACCACGGTCCAGGAAATCCCCTGCTCATCCAGAACCGCTTCAAATTCCTCCGCCGCTCCGACGCTGCTGTCGATCACCAGCCGATTCTGGTACAGGAAATACTGTTCAAACTGTATCTTTGAGGAATCCTCGATCCCCATCTTCAATGAAAAGCAGATAACCAGAAGGGAGATACACCCTACCACTCCCATAATCGTCGTCATCATCCGTCCCCTGTCGCTCAGGACATTCTTGATCATGGTGCGGGAATAGAGACTGAGCTTCTGATAAGCTTTCCAGTTTTCAAAGAAGAAGCTCCTGCCTCTGACCGGCACCTCCCCGCGGAGCAGCTCCGTCGCCGGCTGACGCACCAGCTTCGCGCACGCCGCCCAGGTCGCTGTCAGGAAAATCACCAGACAGATTCCCGCCGCGATCAGACCGTACTTCCACGCGAAGGTCAGCGGGATGCTTCCGATCAGGAAATCCGGCGCAAAAATGTAAAGTACAATGATCTCAACTATAACCACACTGCAGACAAAACCGATCAGGATGCCGAGCGCCGCGCAGAGCGTATTGTAAAGCATATAATGTCTCAGGATCTCTTCCGACCGGAAGCCCAGAGCCTTCTGTGCTCCGACCAGCGTCCTCTGCTCATTGATCATACGTGTAATCGCCGTATAGCATACCACAATCGCCACGAGTAAAAAGATCAGGGACAGTGAGTAGCTCAGCCCGTAAATCCCATCCACAATGGTTTTTACCCCGCGGATGTCGCCGACATCATTCCGGACAGAAAGGATCCAGTCCTTCATCTGGATCTCCTCCGCCTCGTCTCTGGCATTGGAGAGCTCTTCACTGGAATCCGACATCTCTGACTTTGCGTCCTCCAGCTCTGCCTTTGCATCCTCCAGCTCCGTTTTCGCGTCTTCCAGCTCTGCCTTCGCGTCTTCCAGCTCCGCGAGCGATTCCTCGTACTCCGCTTTTGACGTTTCCAGCTCCGCTCTCGCATCCTCCAGCTCTGTCTTCGACGCTTCCAGCTTTGCTTTCGACGCTTCGTATTCTTCCTCAGAGGCAGCCAGCTCTGTCCGCCCTGCCTCCAGCTCCTCCTCAGAAGCAGCCAGCTCCGCTTTCGCATCCTCCAGAAGCGCAGCGCCATCCTGGTATTCTGTGATCGCCGTTATAAGCGGGAGCGCCGCGTCTCCGTAAGCTGCCAGCTGCTGCGCAGCGAGATCCAGATCTGACGCATCCAGCCCAAAAGCTGTAAGCTGTGCTTCAATCTCCGCCAGAGCCGCATCCAGCGTTTCCTGCTGTTCTTCCACCTGCGCTCTGCCGTCCGCAATCGCTTTCTCAGAGTCCGCAAGCTCCATCCGCGCGTCGTCAAGCTCCACAGCCGCTGCTGCCAGCTCTTCTTCTCCGTCGTCAATCTCTGCCTGTGCATGGTCGATCTCCTCCTGTGCGTCTGTGATCTCACTCTGTGCCTGGTCAAGCTCCTCCTGTGACGCATCGATCTCGCTCTGCGCCTCGTCGATCTCATTCTGTGACGCATCGATCTCACTCTGCGCCTCATCGATCTCACTCTGGGCGTCGTCAAGCTCGCCCTGCGCCTCGTCGATCTCACTTTGCGCTTCCTCAGAAATGGAGGTATAGCGCAGCTCGGCTCTCTCCTGTCCGAGCGCTTCCACTTCTTCCTTCAGCGCACTCTCCTGCTTCGTATAGGCTGATGAATAATAATATACATCGTCCATATCATAATTTTTAATATATGCTGTAGAATAACAACCGTCATAATAATCCAAATCAAACGCATCCGCAGTGAGCTCTATGTAATAGGAAGCGGAGCCTAATCCCGCCGTGCTGGTTCCTCTGGAATCCTCCAGGTCTGAACAGCAGTAGGCGGGCTGATTGATGATCGCCGTCCCGACAAACGTATCCGTCACCAGCTCCCCGTCATGCCTGAGCGTGATCTCATCGCCGACCTGAATTCCCTTCTCTTCCGCAAAAATTTCTTCAATCGCCACCTCATCGGAAGCGGATGGCAGCGTCCCCTCGATGATTTCCGGCACATTCAGCTCGCCGCACAGAGAAAGCGCTGTCAGAGATATCTGCTCCGCCTCGCTGTCCATGGTCACAGTCGTCGAGTACCCGCCCTCCACGACGTCCACGCCCTCAAGCTCAGAGATTGCTTCGAGATCCTCCTGCGTGATGCCGTTCGCGCAGGTAACCTCCATCGTCTCAAGTCTGTTATCGATAAAATACTGGTTCGCCCTGTCGAGAATCGCGACCGCGGTGGACTGAAGGCCAAGGAAAATCGCGATGCTGGTCTCCGCGATAAAAGCTACGGCGAAAAAGGAAACTCCATTTTTCTTTATATTTCTCAGCAGATATTTGCTTCTCGCTTTTTTCATTACCACACCAATTCCTTTGCACTTGCCGGATGTCTGTTTACGATCACTTCAGCGACTACGCCGCCCTTCATTCGGATCACACGGTTTGCCATTTTCGCAATATCCTCATTATGGGTCACCATCAGAAGCGTCGTACCGGATTTGATCACATCCTCCAGCACCGTCAATACCTCGATACTC
>JAJQIE010000309.1 GCA_021199395.1 Lachnospiraceae bacterium
GTAGGGGTAGTATGCACTTTTTTTGCTACCCGGTAGGTAATGTTTCACAGTAAAATAATGGATCGTGTGGCTCCCGGATAGGGGCTCTATAGCGGCGGTCTAACGCGCAAAACAAAGCCATAAGGGATATCGGTCTGCCGATGGCTTCCTTATGGCTTTGTCTGTCCAAAGCTAATGATTAAGACGTGTCACCACCCCGGACAAAACATCCGTAACCGCTTTCTTTTCGGAAGCAGACAGGTGATTTATGATATGATTCAGCTGGTCTGATTCGCGGAGAGCTTTATCGTTCTTTTCCGGATCCGGAGCAGAGTCTCCCCAAAGCAGATAGTCTACAGACAGATGGAGCTGCAGGGAAATTTTTTCCAGAGTCTGCAGTGACATCGCTTTTGTACCGCGCTCTATTTCGTAGATATAGTGAGGGGATACGTCTACAAGATCCGCGAGCTTTTCCTGCGTTATTTTCTTTTTTCGCCGCGCAAGCTTAATCCGGCTGCCGATTTCTGTTAAATCCATACGCGATCTCCTTATCTTTTAGCTATAAAATGATTCGAGCGACAAAACTGATTTGCGCACCATAAAGCCCTTCATCCACTTACATACAAGCATGACGTGGATTCGGCCTTTTGCCGCTTAAATCATAAAATATAACTTTCCGATACAGAAATACACTTGCCAGAAGCTATAAAAATCAAAAGGGGAATATTGCTGAAAGATATAAATTCGGAAAATGGAAAAGACAGAAACAAATAATGAAAATAAAAAGATAAAAATAAAAAGGTAAAAACGGAAAAGATAAAAGGTAATGGAAACGGATGATTCGAAATCCCGTGAAAAAAGGATACGGAGAAAGGCTTTCCCATATCCCTTTTAACGGGATAACGCGTCCCGCTGCGCGGTGTATTTATTGCCTGCTATTTGTTATTGCCTGTGCGCTGCGCCCGGCCAGTTATCCCTCTATCAACTGGATTCCCGATTCATCATCTGACAGAATTTCTGTTTCGGGAAGCTCCTCGTCCTCAAGCGCATCATAAAGGTCGCCAAGACTCTCCGCCTCACCGGAAGCAGCTGCTTCGAGCGCCTCCTCCGGAACGGTGATTTCGTCTACATCATTATAGCTGAAGGTATAGTCCATGGAGACGTCATTGAATATCAGCTCTACGATCATGGAAGAAGCGTCGCTGTCGGATAAACCAAGCATCAGTGTAACGAGGTCATTGAGCGCAGACAGATCGCTGTTGTTCAGATCTATGTGCATGGCTGTCGGCAGATATGAGTCTGTGTCAATATAGTATTCAACGGCAATCTCCAGTCCATCCAGCATTTCCAGAACGCTGTCGATCTCTTCATCTTCGGTGAGATCCTCCCCGGTCAGCTCCTCGGCCTTTTCAAGAACCGTATTAAGGCTGAAAGAATCAAGAACTGTGGTCAGAAGGTAGCACTCGATCCCGTCGTACTCTGCGCTTTCTGAAGCAAGCTCAAAGTCAAGTCCCCATTCGGACAGCTCACCGTAGTCTATGGTATCGGAGGCGTCTATAAGCGCCTGAATATCAATATCGGCGTCAGAAGAATATACCCAGGAGCCCTCCGTGTCTTCTTCGGCAGAGGAATCCTCCGTATAAACATAAGCGTCCAGCCCATCCTCGTCATTCGTCACGAGATACATTTCCATGGCGAGCGACCTGTTCAGGCCAAAGGTAGACAGGGAAAAGGTACCGTTTACCGCGGTCGCGAATGGATCGGTGATCGCCTGAATATCAAGGCCGGCAGTGGCAAGGATCGCTATGGATGATGTGGTAGTGCCGTCGCCGATGTTTATAGTGATGTCGCAATTCATGTCAACATTCGAGGACGTGCTGTCAATGGAGGAGGAAGCCTCGTTGGCTTTTTCCAGCACGCTTTCCGCAGTCTCGGCGCTGTCAAAGCCGCAGAGCAGGGAAGCCGCGCTCAGTGTCAGTAATCCTAAAACAAGTCTCTTTTTCATACATTTAAGCTCCTTTCTCTTTGCCTGTTTCTTTAGAGTGAACGTAACTGTGAAGGTACTGAACAGTTACGAATGAACAACAAAAATAATTGCCCGCATACTATGAGAATTATACCATTTCGGCTCTGGAGTGTCCATAAAAGAAACCGGAATTCACGATTTTTAAGAAAAAGTTCAGGAAATGAAATAAATTCTGGCGTAATTTGCGATAAAAACCGCTTGAATAAAATCTGGGCGGAGAGTACAATTGCCCTGTCAGGGAGAGCGATGATTATGAATTATACAGAAGCGGTTGAATACATAGAGAGCACACCGAAATTTACGAAAAAGAACGGACCGGAAAACACCTGGGAGCTGATACGCAGGATTGGAAATCCTGAGCGGAGGATGAAGGTCATACATGTGGCAGGTACGAATGGCAAAGGGAGTGTCTGCGCGTTTCTCGCGTCGATTCTGACAAATGCCGGCAGACGCACAGGGCTGTTTACCTCGCCCCATCTGGTAGACATCACGGAGCGGTTTGAGGTAGATGGGGAGCAGGCCTCCCATGAGGATTTTGCGCGCGCTTTTACCCGTGTGATGCGGGTGACAGAGGAAATGATCGCGGACGGTTTTGCCCATCCGGCGTATTTTGAGCTCCTGTTTGCGGCCGGCCTGCTGATTTTTGAAAAGGCTGAGGTTGAATATCTGGTGCTGGAGACCGGACTTGGCGGGCGCCTTGATGCGACCAATCTGGTAGAGCATCCGATCGCGACTGTAATCACAAGCATCAGCCTTGACCATATGGAGTATCTGGGGAATACGGTCGCTGAGATTGCCGCCGAAAAAGCAGGGATTATAAAGGAAGGCGTACCGGTGATTTATGACGGACGTAATCCGGAGGCGGACGCGGTGATTGCCGCGCAGGCTGTGAAGCTGCGCGCGCGGACATACCGCTATGACGATTCGATGAGCCAAATACTGGGAAAAACAGATAAAAGCATTGATTTTCTGCTGGATTCCGGTTATGATGAAAAAATAAAGGTTACTGTGCCATATCTGGCTCCATATCAGGTGGTCAACAGCTCGCTGGCGCTCATCGCGCTTCGTGTGATTGATCCTGATCGCCGGATCAGCTCAGAACAGGCTGCGGCAGGGATCGCGGGGACGCGCTGGCCGGGGCGGATGGAGACTGTGCTGCCGGGGGTAGTGTTTGACGGAGCCCACAATGCGGATGGAATCCGGGAATTTATCCGAACGCTCCGGAGCGTGCAGGAGAGCGGGACAGAAATATCCCTGCTGTTTTCCGCGGTAGCAGAGAAAGAGTATGAGAAGATGATTCAGGAGATCTGCGAGGGTGTGCGGCTGTCCTCCGTCGTCGTGACTCAAATCGATGGCTCGCGTGTTGTGCCGGTCGAAAGGCTCGCGGATGTGTTCCGCAAATATACGGATGCTCCGGTCGTGGAAAAAGCGAAGGTAAAAGACGCTTTTGAGATGGCTTTGCGGCAACGGGGAGATGGGATGCTATTCTGTGCGGGGTCCCTGTATCTGGTGGGAGAGCTGAAAGCAATTCTGCGAGGGGGCGTTTCCGTTTCCATTTGAAGGGGTATACATATGATTAATTATGAGGAAGAACTGAAAAAGTTTCATACCAGCATGGACGTCAATGAGGCGGAGGATGCGATTTACAGCCGCGACCTGACGGATATGACGGATATTTTGAAGGAGATGCTCAAGGAAGAAAAGAAGAACAGAAAGCAGGGCGGCCGATGAGATGTATTTACTGTAATACTCCTCTCGGCGTACCGGATTACTGTACCGGCTGCGGAGCCGATATTACGATTCAGAAGCGGATTGTCCGCATTTCTAATTTTCTGTACAATGAGGGGCTGGAAAAGGCGCGAATCAGGGATATGGAGGGAGCGATCACCTGTCTGAAGCGCAGCCTGAAGTTTAATAAAGAGAACACGGACGCGCGCAATCTCCTTGGCCTGTGCTATTATGAGACGGGCGAGGCGGTTTCCGCGCTCTGCGAATGGGTCATCAGCAAGAATCTCCAGAACGGGGAGAATCTTGCTGACTATTACATTGACCAGATGCAGAATAATAAAAACAAGCTTGACTCGATCAATCAGACGATCCGCAAATACAACCAGTCTGTCCTGTATTGTCGGGAGGATAATGAGGATATGGCGATTATTCAGCTGAAGAAGGTGATCAGCCATAATCCCAAGCTGGTAAAGGCTTATCAGCTCCTGGCGCTGCTGTATATGAAAAGGCAGGAGTATGAGCGGGCGCGAAAGCTGCTTCGAAAAGCGGTTCAGATCGATACGACAAATACGACGACTCTGCGCTATCTGCAGGAGATCGAAAACGCGACCGGCAGAGGCACCGGGCTGAGCCGTCGCCACAAAAAATATAAAAGCGAAGGAGATGATTCTCAGGTTTCCGGTTCGCTTCGCTATTTGAGCGGAAATGAGATGATCATTCAGCCCACAACGTTTCGTGACAGCTCGACAATCGCTACCTTTATCAATATTATTCTCGGTATTTTGCTGGGAGGGGCGATCGTATGGTTCCTGGTTGTACCGGCGAGCCGTCAGGCAGTCAATGATTCTGCGAACCGTCAGGTGACAGAGGCGAATGCGAACCTGGCCACAGTGCAGGTGCAGGCGGAAGAGCTTCAGGAAGAAATTGACGGGTACGAGGAGCTGATCGCGGAGGCGGAGGAGGATCGCGACGCGGCGCTTGCCAGAGCGGAGAGCTACGAGGATCTGCTGGCGGTTGCCGATCTCTACGTCGGCGGTGATGAATCGGGGGCGGCGGATCAGCTTCTGGAGCTGAACGCGTCGGATTTTGAGGACAATGCTCTTGCTCTGTATGAGACACTTAGCAGTGTGGTATCCTCAAGCCTGTTCACAGAGTATTATAACGCGGGTACGACAGCCTATGTACAGAAGGACTATCAGACCGCCGCGGAAAATCTCGCGAAAGCGGTAGAAGCGGACTCAGAACGCGAACAGTCGAATCACTACAACGCTCTGCTATATCTTGGTATGGCCTATTATTATCTGGGAGATACCGAAAACGCGGACGAAGCTTTTAATCAGATCATAGAGTATTACCCCTCGAATGCGTCCGTGGTTGAGGGATACCTGTCCTCATCCGCGTCCTCGGCGGACGATACAGACTCTAATACGCTTGATCTCAGCGGGCTTGGGGACGCCGCTACCGCAGGGACGAACGGGACAGACGCTGCGGATACGACGGATACGGACGCTGCGAATACGGATGCGGACGGCACCGGTGATGATATTACGATATACGATGATACGACAAATGCTGCCGCATCGGGCGAGGTGGTCTGGACGGATCCGACGACCGGACTGCAGTATGATGCGAATGGAAACGTGGTCAATTAGCAGATCGCCTTTCAGATTACGCGGCTGACATAGTACAAAAGAGAAACCCGGAGGTAAGGGAGAGCGCATGTGCGCTCTCCCGTGTTTTTTGCGCAGAGCTGCGTAAGGAATTCTTCCGGCTGACGCCGGACGCAGCTCGCGCAGGCGGATAGGGGTGCGGGCACTCCCCCTATCCGATTTTAATTGCAGAGCTGCGTAAGGAATTTTGCATTTCATAGGAGGTGTTTTCTTTTGAATTCTGTGTTTACGATTACAGGTACGGTTATGAATATTCATTTACCTGCGGAGGTGGATCATCACAATTCAGAGCGACTCTGTGAGGAGGCGGATCGCCTGATACGGAAAAAACATATTCGCTGTGTATTGTTTGATTTTTCTGATACTGCCTTTATGGACAGCTCAGGAGTCGGCATGCTGATCGTCCGGTACAAAACGATGCGTTTTATGGGAGGGACTGTATTGGCGGTCAATGTTGGAGAACGCATGAATCGGATTCTCACTATGGCGGGGATCTGTAAGATCATGGATATTTATGAGGATATGCCGCTAAAGCGATAGGAAATGGCAAGGATCGTTTTTGGAATTATGAGGACAATGGGCTGCAAGACAGGACATGGATAAAGAGAGGGGAGAGATCAGATGAATCAAAATGAGATGAAACTGGAATTTGACAGCCGCTCCTGCAATGAAAGCTTTGTGCGGGTAGCGGTAGCTGCTTTTCTGACCCAGCTGAACCCGACGCTTGAGGAGGTGGCGGATGTCAAGACCGCTGTTTCGGAGGCTGTTACGAATGCGATCATTCACGGATATGAGGGCAGAGTGGAAAAGATAGAGATTTCCTGTCGTATTCTCTCGGATGTGATGGAAGTTGAGGTGAGCGATACAGGATGCGGTATTGCGGATGTAAAGCAGGCAATGGAACCGCTGTTTACAACAAAAGCAGAATGTGACCGTGCCGGAATGGGGTTTGCATTCATGGAGGCCTTTATGGACACACTGGAGGTCGAGTCCGCGCCGGGGCGCGGCACCCGTATTCGTATGAGCAAGCGGATAGCCCGAAGGCAAAGCCAGGCTCCCGGCGACGGCCGGAGGAGTGAACCGTTGCGGGATATGGAAGTATTCGCAAAACAGCCTGGTATCAGCAATGAAACAGGGAATTCATGAATCAGGAGGGAAATGGCTGGAAAATGGAGGATACCCTTGCGCTGATAGAGAGAGCACACAA
The DNA here is from genome assembly GCA_021199395.1 of Lachnospiraceae bacterium. GTDB lineage: Bacteria > Bacillota > Clostridia > Lachnospirales > Lachnospiraceae > Choladousia. The sequence continues at coordinate 6,611 of JAJQIE010000309.1, forward strand.
GGGGGATAAAACGGCCAGGGAAAAGCTGGTAGAAGAAAACATGGGACTGGTATATACGGTTGCACAGCGTTTTCAGGGACGGGGATGTGACAGAGAGGATCTGATCCAGATTGGGTGCATTGGTCTGCTGAAGGCTGTCGACCGTTTTGACATTTCATATGAAGTGCGTTTTTCAACATACGCGGTTCCGATGATTGCCGGGGAGATCAGACGGTTTCTGCGAGATGATGGCATGATAAAGGTGAGCCGACTGCTGAAGGAATCCGCCGCAAAAGCCTGGCAGACAAGAGAAGCTCTGGAAAAACAGATGGGTACAGAGCCCTCTCTGAATGAGATTGCAGAGGAGACCGGCATCAGTCCGGAGGATCTGGTAATGGCGATGGACGCCGTTTCAGATGTTGAATCCCTGAACCAGACCGTGTATCAGAGCGACGGCACACCGATACTTCTCGGCGATCGCCTTCCGGAACGGCGGGATCGAAATGAGGAGCTGTTAAATCAACTGCTGCTTGTTCAGCTTTTGCAGCTTCTGAAGCCGGATGAACGGAGAATCATACAGCTGCGCTACTTTGAGGACATGACCCAGGTGCAGGTCGCTGCCAGCCTCGGCATGACTCAGGTTCAGGTATCCCGCGCGGAAAAAAGAATCCTTCGCAGGATGCGGGAGGCGGGCAGGCAGAGCTGATCAGGCAGGTTTTTGCCCTGCCGGAGAGTTTCATATTTTCGGACACCTTCTCATATGATAGCTTATCGGATTTATGGCAAATGGCGCTGGCTGTTTTGCTTTGCGTGGTGGATTTCGATAAAGGCCTGGCGGCTTTGCCGGGGCATGAGAGGGAGGACGCGGTATGAATGACAGAGCTTTAAAGTTATTGGAGCAATACGAACTGGAGGTTATCGGCACCAGGCGGGGGCGGGGTGCCTGGCTGCTGGAGACATCGGAAGGACTCAGGATTCTGAGTGATTATTACGGCTCTGAGAACAGAGCTCTGTTTCAGAATAAAGTGATGAAAAAGATCCGCGACGGGGGCTACGCGAATGTCGATGTGATTTTACCGAATAAAGAAGGTATTCTGGTCTCAAAGGACTGGGAGGAGAATCGTTATGTAGTGAAGGAGTGGTACGCGGGACGCGAATGTGATCCGTCCAGCGAAAGCGAGGTGCTGAATGCTGTGCAGAATCTTGCCCGTCTCCACCGGCTGATGCGTCTGGAGGAGGATGCAGAGCTCCATAATGCTCCAGAATCTGGCGATTCTGTCGCTAACCTATCGGGTGAAAACCCGCAAGCGTCTGTCTCCGCTCCGCTTCGGTCGGCTCTAAACGGACATCCACTGGATGTCCAGAGCCCTTCCGATAGGTTATATTATGAGAAGAAAACCGCTTCTCATAATGCTCCAGAATCTGACGATTCTGTCGCTAACCTATCGGGTGAAAACCCGCAAGCGCGTTTTCCTTCCGATAGGTTATATTGTGCGCGGTCGCCTTTTGACGAGCTGCGCTCATGGAATACCCAGCTTCGCAAAATTCGTTCCTTTATCCGTTCCAGAGGACACAGAAGTGCATTTGAACAGCTTTTCCTTAACTGCTTTGAGACATACTATGGGCAGGCGCAGGCCGCGGTGGAACAGCTTGGCGACATCCACGACCGGCTGGAGGCTCTGCGGGAAGACCAGAGTGGGCTTGTCTGTCATGGAGATTACAGCCATCACCATGTCCTGATGTGCGGGTATCAGATTTCTACGACAAATTTTGACAACTGTCGCCGTGATTTTCAGGTGAATGATCTGTATCGCTTTATGCGTAAAATTTTGGAAAAGCACGACTGGAATGTGCGGCTTGGTATGCGTATGCTGGAGACATACGGCAGGATAAGGCCCATTTCCGGTATAGAACGGAGACTGATTTATGTGCGCATGCTTTATCCGGAAAAATTCCGTAAGCTTGCCGGAAGCTATTATGGCGGCAGCAAAGCGTGGATTTCCAGGCAGTATCTGGATAAGCTTGAAAAAATGAACCGTCAGGAGGCAGCGCGTACAGAATTTGTAAAGATATTAGCGAAATGACAGAAAAGCGGTTTCCATTTTTATGAAAACTTGTTATAATGTGACCTATCAGAAGAAAAGTGCGCTTGCGGACTTTTCTTGATAGGTCAGTGACAGAATCGATAGCTGCGAAGCAGCGTCAGATGTGCGGAGCACATCTGGATTCTGACACCTGTCACACGACAGAACGAAGTTCCTGGAGTGTGACTTGCGATGGGAAACAGCTTTCCCGGATTCAATTACAGAATGCACAGGAGGTAACAAATCAAATGGAAGCGTACAGAAAGGCCTATGAGGAATGGCTTTCAAATCCGTACTTCGATGACGCGACAAAATCAGAGCTGAGAGCGATTGAAAACGATGAGAATGAAATTAAGGAGCGGTTTTACACAGAGCTTGCATTTGGCACAGCGGGTCTGCGCGGGATTATCGGCGCGGGTACGAACCGCATGAATCAATACGTGGTGCAGAAGGCGACACAGGGGCTTGCGAATTATATCGTCAAGGCAGGTGGGCAGTCGCAGGGGGTTGCGATTGCATTTGATTCCCGGCATATGTCTCCGGAATTTGCGGATTTCGCGGCGCTGACGCTGGCGGCAAACGGTATAAAGGCCTATGTGTTTGAGTCGCTGCGCCCGACGCCGGAGCTGTCCTTTGCGGTTCGGGAGCTGGGCTGTATCGCGGGTATCAATATTACGGCCAGCCACAATCCGCCGGAATACAACGGCTACAAGGTATACTGGGAGGACGGCGCTCAGATCACTCCGCCTCATGATACCGGTATTATGGATGAGGTAAAGGCAATCACGGATTATACGGCGGCTAAGACGATGGACAAGGATGCTGCGATTGCCGCGGGACTTTACGAGGTGATTGGCACACAGATTGACGACGCGTTTATCGGCTGCCTGAAAAAGCTGGTGCTTCATCCGGAGGCAATCAGCCAGGAGGGCAAAAATCTTAAAATCGTATACACACCGCTGCACGGCACGGGCAATATTCCGGCGCGCCGCGTGCTCAGGGAGCTTGGTTTTGAAAATGTGTATGTAGTGCCGGAGCAGGAGCTTCCGGATGGTGATTTTCCGACTGTCAGCTATCCGAATCCAGAGGCGGACGAGGCGTTTGACCTAGGGCTGAAGCTGGCAAAGGAGATTGACGCAGATCTGGTGCTGGCGACAGATCCGGATGCGGATCGACTCGGCGTCCGGGTAAAGGATTCGGAGGGCGTGTATCATACACTTACCGGAAATATGTCAGGCTGCCTGCTTGCCGATTACGAAATCAGCCAGAAGAAAGCGCTGCAGGGGCTTCCGGACGACGGCGTCCTGATCAAGACGATTGTAACGACGAATATGGCGGACGCGATCGCGAATTATTATGGAACCGGTCTGATCGAGGTGCTGACAGGCTTCAAATATATCGGTCAGCAGATTCTTGGCTTTGAGCAGAGCGGCAAGGGTACATATCTGTTTGGATTTGAGGAGAGCTACGGATGCCTGATCGGTACGCATGCGCGGGATAAAGACGCGATCGTGGCTGTTATGGCGCTGGCGGAGGCGGCTGCGTTCTATAAGACGCAGGGTAAGACCCTCTGGGATGCGATGATCGATATGTACGAGCGCTACGGATACTATAAGGACGATATCAAATCCATCACGCTGAAGGGCATTGAAGGTCTGCAGAAGATTCAGGAGATTCTGGATACACTGCGCCAGAATCCGCCGACAGCGATAGGGGACTACAGGGTTCTGTCTGCCCGTGATTATAAGGCGGATACCATCACGAACCTTGCGACCGGAGAGGTAAAGCCGACCGGCCTGCCGAACTCCAATGTACTCTATTATGATCTGACAGAGACGGCGTCTTCCTGCGAGGATTCGATGGCAGGCGCTGACGCATGGCTGTGCGTGCGCCCCTCCGGTACAGAGCCAAAGGTAAAATTCTACTATGGCGTCAAGGGCGTTTCTCTGGAGGATGCGGATGCGAAATCGGCGGCGCTTGGCGAGAAAGTGCTGGCGATGATCAATCAGATGCTGTAAACAGATGCTGTAAACGGGCGCCGCTGTGCAGAATGAATGGAATACTGCTCAGCACGGAGCAATCGACTTTTATATTTAGTGGTGCCCGCGAAGTGGGCATGAGAGTTTGACGACGGAGTGGTTTGAGACAGCATGGAGAAGCAAAAGAAAGGCGCGCCCTGGGATGAAGAGGGAGTTGCCGCAGGACGATTTGATGCTTTCAGGGAGATTGTCGCTGCTTTGCGCAGCGACAATGGCTGCCCGTGGGATCGCGAACAGACGCTGGAGAGCCTGAAGCCGTGCCTGATCGACGAGGCGGTGGAGGCTCTTGGCGCGGTGGAGGTCTGCAGCGCGACCGGAGATTCGCGGAATCTCTGTGAAGAACTGGGGGATGTATTGCTTTTGGTGGTGCTTCTGACACAGATTGCGGAAGACGAAGGATTGTTTGACATGGAGGATGTGATCTGCGGGATCAGCCGCAAAATGATTCGCCGCCATCCGCATGTATTCGGGACAGAGGCAGCCGCGAAGTGTATGCCGGAGAAAGCCGCAGAACCAGAGAAGACCGGAGAATGGGAGCGCTATTTGGCTGCGGAAAGGACTGCGGATACAGAGCGCACAGACAGTTTTCTTTCTGCCGAAGGAATAGAAAGCGGGAGTGATTCCGGAGAGGCTTATGATCTCTGGACAATGGTTAAGCGCGTTGAAAAGCAGTGCTATACAGAAGAAGAATTAAAAAGGCAGAAAGATGCGGTAAAAGCCGCTTCCGCCTGGGCGGCGGAGTATTTGATATGATAGTGAATGCTATCAAAGGACATATATTAATGCTAAGAACTATTGTATATAGGGTGGTTTTTGCTGATCGTTATTGCTATATAATCATGGCTCATCTGTGAAGAATTTTGTTTTGTTCTGTTGTACAAAAATCTGTTTTTTCTTAAATCACATCATCCTGGTCAGTATTCAGGTCGCTGCCTTTTCACTCCATAAACTTCATACGGTGGAATAAGTCTGGTATCATACATATCAATGTGAATTTCGCTACCATTCACCAGATAATCGCGATGTATAAGAATGCTTACAGGGGGTTTCGTCATAACGGATTCTGAATGATCCGGTTTGTCTATACGGCAACGACCTTTCTTCTCAAAGCGTACTTTTGAAGTGTTGCGGACAAACTCACAGTTGCGTTTTGCAGCAGATGAATCAAATTGCCCATATACATACAATAAAATGGAGAAAATATTGTTGACAAATTATAAAATGGGCTGTATAATGATGATAAATATTGAAAACGTTTTCAGAGGGAAGAGAACTAAGTCATGCATACTGTTACGATTCAAGAAGTGGCACAAAGAGCAAAGACGTCTCCGTCAACCGTATCACGCGTTATTAATAACTTAGGAAATGTGACGCCGGAATTGACAAAAACAGTGTGGGAGGCAATTCAGGAACTGGATTATAATCCGAACCATGCGGCGCGTTCGCTTGTTAAGCGGAAGACAAATAGTATCGGTATTATAGTGAACAATTTACACGATCCGTTTTTCTATGATTTGTTGCGGGGATTCGAGGATGGAGCTCTGCAGACCAGCTATAATGTTATGTTTTGCAGTGTCGTAAACGGAGACGTTGCCATGAAGGAGAAGTGTGTACGCCATCTTTCTAATGGGGTGGTGGATGGTATTATTTTGTATGGCTCCTATCTAACTGATGAAGCGGCAATTCGTTATCTACATGAAAATGGTAGAGAAGATTATGTGATGATCGAAAATGATATTCCTGATTTGTTCTGTAATAAGCTGTTAGTAGATAATGTCGGCGGAGCCAGGCAGGCTGTGGAGTATCTGATCGAACAGGGGCATCAGCGGATTGCGCATATATGTGGGAATCCTAATAAAAAGGTAACAATGGATCGGCTCAATGGATACGTAGATACTATGCGCGATCATGGGTTGGAAGTGCGTGAAAATTATATTCAGCATACCTCCTCCAAATATACCTCTGGTTATATTTGCATGAAGCGTTTGCTGGAGAGAGAGGATCGTCCTACTGCTGTGTTTTGTTCTGATGATGCGATAGCCAGCTATGCGATTCGTGCAGCACAGGATTCTGGCCTTGATATACCTAAGGATCTGTCCATTATAGGATTTGATCATCAGGCAATTCTGCCAGACCGCTATCGTGGACCTGAGATTACTACAGTAGAGCAGCCACTTTATACAATTGGAAAAGAGAGTGTATGTTTGCTCAGTCAGTATTTGGATAGTAAAGAGCCTTTGAAGCCGGTTACAAGGTTGTATGAAACAAATCTTGTGGTTCGGGAAACTGTAGGATTCTGTAATATGTAGGGGAGAAAGCAAAATGGATTATCAACAGCTTTTAAAAGGAAAGCGTGTTTTTGTCACCACTGGGGCGCGTGGCATTGGAAAAGCGATTGCTCTTCTATTTGCCAGTCAGGGCGCAGTGGTGGCTGTCGGAGGAAAGAACAGGAAAGCGTTGCGTGAAACGGAGAAAGAATTGCAGGAAATTATGCCAGAGTGTTTAGCTCTGGAATGTGATTTGTCTTTTTTTGACCAGACTGAAAACGTTTGCAAACATCTGCTGAAGACTTGGGGCGGTATTGATATTTTGGTGAATAGCGTTGGTGTAAATGATCGCTGCACAGCACATGAATACAGTGATGAACAAATAGAAAGACTGATGGAGATAAACTATAAAAGTGGTCTTCGCTGCGTTCGTTGCTTTGCCCCAGGAATGTTGGAACGAGGATATGGAAATATTATAAACATTTCTTCTATTCATAGTGAGATGAGTATGCCAGGATATATGATGTATGCAGGAACGAAAGGTGCAATGAATGCATCAGCTCGGGTGATGGCTCTGGATTATGCACGCGGAGGTATTCGAGTAAACAATATTTGTCCGGGACTGATCATGAGTGATGCAATGAAAGATGAGATTAATGAATATCCGGAGGGAACGGCACGAGAGGAGTTTATGGCGATGCTTGATCGAATGCAGCCTCTTCTTCCAGGAAAAATGGAAGATATCGCGAATGCAGCATTGTTCCTGGCAAGCGACATGTCTTCATTTATTACCGGGCAAAGCCTGATGGTGGATGGAGGAGCAAGCATTAAAGCTCATCCATGAGACAGGGCGTGGGATGATATCGGCATGGGGAGAGGAAAGAAGATATGAGATTGACTATAATTGGTGCAGGCAGTGTATATACGCCAGAAATTTTTGATGGCCTGATTGCGCGGTGGAGCAGGCTCCGGTTTGATGAGATATATCTTGTGGATATTGAGCAAGGCATGTCTCATGCCCGCATTATTGAGGCGTTTGCAAGACGAATGTTTGAGGCTGCGGGCATTCCTGTAAAAATAGTGTTGACAGAAGACCGCCGTGAAGCACTGAAAAATACGGATTTTGTTATCAGCCAGATTCGTGTTGGCGGTTGGCAGGCACGCGCGCTGGATGAGCAGTCCGGAATGGAATTAGGGCTGATAGGTCAGGAAACAACCGGAGTCGGTGGTTTTATGAATGCGATGCGGACAATTCCTGTAGTGCTGGAAATCGCCAGAGATATGGAGGCGCTTTGCCCAAATGCGTGGTTAGTGAATTTTACAAACCCGTCGGGACTTGTCACAGAAGCCGTGCTGAAAAAAACGAATGTAAAATGTATTGGGTTATGTAATGTTCCTGGGAATATGCAGGCTGATGCTGAAAAGGCATTAGGTGTCACGGGTGGAAGCCTGAAATGTCGTTTTGCCGGATTAAATCACCTGAGTTTTATGGTAAATGCACAGCTGGATGGACAGGATGTGCTGCCACAGCTGGTAAAGCTTCTTGGAGAACATGAGACTCTTATGAAAAATATTCCGAAAGTTGCAGGGACTGGAGAACTGATACAGGCATTAGAAGTGATTCCTTCCCCTTATTTGCAGTATTATTATTTTGAAAATGAAATGCGGGAAAAACAACTTCACGAATGGGAGACGGAATGCAGGAGCCGGGCCGTAACTGTTCATGAGATTGATGAAATGTTATTTGAGAAATATACAGATGTCTCTCTGAAAAAAAAGCCTGACGAATTGTCACAGAGAGGCGGTTCACTATACAGTTATGCCGCATTGAACGTAATTCAGGCTTTGACGGAGGAGAATCCATGGGAGATGACCGTGAATATAAGTAATGAAGGGGCGATACCAGATTTGAAAGACAGCGATGTTGTAGAAATGAATTGCCTTATCAGTCGTGCGGGAATACAGCGTATTGCATATGACCCACTTGTATCGCAGGTAGCAGGACTGGTGCAGATGGTAAAACAATACGAGCGCATGACGGTTGAGGCGGCTGTCAGCCGGGACAGAAAACAGGCGGTGCAGGCTCTTCTGAACCATCCGTTGATTCATGGTTATCGAAATGCTGAAGCAGTGGTGATTATGCTGGAACAGCGTTTTCCAGAGTATATTTACTGGGAGAAAAATGAGTATGGATATTTTTGAAGAACTGAATATTTCCCGATATATTAACGCCCATGACACTTACACGGTCTATGGTGGAAGCCGTATGACGGATGAGACTATAGAGTCTATGCGGATGGCCTCAGCTTCTTTTGTTGATATGCAGGAATTACAGCAAAAGCTGGGGTGTGCGGCTGCAAAGCTAACCCATAATGAGGCTGCGTATTTTACTAACGGCGCGGCTGGAGGGTTGACGACAGCGGCTGCGATATGCATGGCAAAGGGAAGTGAATATCGCTTCGCGAGGTTACCGCAGATAGTGCCTGGCACAGCTTCTGAAATCATTCAAATTCATTGTCAGCATAATGCATATGATAAAGCAGTGGAAGCTGCTGGCGCACGGATAATTGAAATCGGTGATGCAGATGAGACTTTGGAATTTGACCTGGAGGGAGTATTTAGTGAGCGAACCGCGGCTGTATTTTATTATGCATCCATGAAATATTCGCAGGCGGCGCTTCCATTGAGAGATGTGATACGAATTGCACATAGCCACGGAATTCCTGTGGTGGTAGATGCGGCGGCTCAGTTGCCTCCGGTTGAAAATCTCTGGAAATTTACTGATATGGGAGCCGATATGGTAATCTTTAGTGGAGGAAAAACACTTTGCGGCCCTCAGGATAGTGGTTTGATTTTTGGAAAAATGAAATATATCGAAGACTGTATTCGCTTTGGAGCACCGGTTCATGGTGTATGTCGGGGATGTAAAACATCCCGCGAAGCTATGGCTGGACTATACAGCGCACTGAAACAGTATGTGGAGATGAACCATAGAGAAAATGCGCATCGTTTAGATGAAATTGTAAAAATATTTGCAAACAGCTTTAGACAATGTGGTGTAGATACCCGGATTGTTCCGTATGGTCCGGTAGGGCAGAAATATCCGCGATTATTTTTATCTGTTAAAAAGCAGGGGGCGGCGCAGCGCATAGCTAAGACCATGCGGGAAAAACATATTTATGTAGGATTGGATTTGGATCAAAATGCTATTTATCTCAGTCCACTTAATTTAAATGAGGCAGAACAGAAAACGGTACTTCATGAGCTGAAGGCAGTGGTTGAGGAGGAATTATGCGATATGTAGTCGGTATTGATGGGGGTGGCACTAAGACTTTTGGTATCTTGGCAGATACAGAAGGATGTGTACATGCATGCGCGACTACGGGAACCACAAATCATCAGATTTGCGGCGCGGTTATTGCAGGGAAAAGGCTTGCTGACCTTACAGAGTCTCTTTTACAGCAGAGCCGTATTATTCGTGAAGATGTAGGATATCTGTATATGGGTTTGTCTGGGGCAGATCGAATCCAGGACATCCTGCGACTGGAACATCATTTGCCAGAAAGCATGAAGATAATACCACACTATATTTGCAATGATGTGTGGATTGCGTTTGCTGCCGGTACCGTGTCAGACTCTGGAGCGGTTTCTATTTCAGGAACGGGACATAATGCAGCTGTAAAGACTCCGGATGGGAGAACCTTTGGTATTAATGCTTTAAAGTATCCTCTGGGAAACGCAGGCGGAGGTCGGATGATAACAGATGAGGCTTTGCACATGGCATTCCGGGCGTGGGAACATACCGGGCCTGAGACGCTTTTAACTCAGGAATTACCTCGTGTCTGTAAATTACCGGATAGTGTTGCTATTCTTGAAAGTGTATATGATAGTCAATATACGATTCAGTATAATTGGCCAATCCCCAGACTGGTCGATGAACTGGCATGCAGAGGCGATCAGGTGTGTGTGGCAATACTGGAAAAGTTTGGCGGAATTCAGGGAGAGATTCTGGCCTCACTGATGAGCTATGCGAATTTGACAAAAGGAGAAATTCCAGTAGTGATGGCGGGCAGTATCTATCAGAAAACGAATTCTCCTGCTATGTGCGATGTATTTTGCGCCCGTGTTCGTGAAGTATGTCCAGATGCCCACTTTACTATTATTCGAAGACCTCCCTGTACGGGGGCGGTACTGATGGCATTAAAGCAGATGATGCCGGAGGCAACGCGCGAGATGCGCGAGAAATGGATTATGGCACTGGACTATACGTTGAGTGGGAAAGGAGATACATAATATGGGAGAAAAAAGTATGTTTTATAAAACACACAGAGACGAGCTGCAGCGTCTGGAGAAAGGCTTTGAACGACAGCTTTTAGAGGATGTTGTACCGTTTTGGAGTGAGCGTTTGGAAGATCAGGAATATGGTGGTTACCTGACATGCTTTGACCGACAGGGGAGGCTGAGCAGCGACATTAAACCAGGCTGGTTTGTTGGCCGCAGTATGTATTGTTTTGCCCTGCTATACAATACAATAGAAAAACGGCCGGAATGGCTGCATCTGGCTCAGGTGGGACGAGATTATATGGATACGGCTTTTGCCCGTGGAGACGGTCGCTTTAATCAGATGATGAGCCGTGATGGGCGTGTAATAAATGGTTTTACTTCATTGTTTACGGATCATTTTGCTGTGAAAGGATTTTATGAATATTTAACTGCCAGTGGGTTAAAAGATGATATTGCGCAGCGGGAATATGCCAGAGCTTTGACAGAAAAGCTTTTGAGAGATGTAGAGGACCCAACTGTATTACAATTGGAAGGCGTCCCCAGGGGAATGAAAAAACACGCTATAAATTTTATGACATTAATTGTAGCGTTGGAAAGTCGTCAGATTTTTGAAAACGATTTCAAAATGGTTTGGGAGGAATGTACAAGGCAGTCACTGTATGTATTTGCAAATGATGAAATGCAGGCTCCATTTGAATATGTTCGCATTGATGGTACACCACAAATGGAGGGAGAGGGGCGGTTGGTAGATCCAGGGCATACAATGGAGTCTCTGTGGTTTTCTATGCACGCTGGAGAAGCTTCCCAGAAGCCGGAATATATCCTTCGCGCATCAACCATATTGGATTGGGTATTGGAGCGGACTTATGACAGGGAATTTGGAGGGTTTTACCAGCATGTAGATGTTGATACTACTGTTCCTCAGAAACCCTGGATGGAAACGCAATATGACTGTTATACAGCGTCTTGGGATGATAAGATCTGGTGGATACAGGCCGAAGGCCTGTATGCATTGGCGGCAAGTGCATTGTATACGGAAAATGAACGCCATTGGAGATACTTTATACAAATGGTGGATTATGTGGAAAATGCGATGCGAGATCATGTATGGGGGGAATGGTATGCTATTTTAAATCGGGATGGCAGTCCCAAGGTTGATTGTAAAGGATTTGCGCTGAAAGGACCTTATCATGTACCAAGGGCTTTGGTTAATCTGTGTGTACTGGTGCGTCGATATCTGGAAGGCAGTCTGCCGGTAGTCAGAAGTCAGTGAATTATCGAAATATTTTGCGTTTATATGGACGTGGATTATTTCGGAATTATAAAAAACAAAACAAAGGAGGTACTAAGCATGAAAAAACGTAACAAAGTGTTATCGCTTCTTGTGGCTGCATCCATGGAAATGTCCGCGATGGTATGCATAGAAGGAGCAGCAGAGGAGCAGACTACCATCGAATGGTGGACGCCAAACTGGGATGAGGAGGTCAGCCGGGAATTTGTAGAAGAATTTGAGGCTGAAAATCCGGATATTCATGTGGAATTGGTAATCACTGACTGGGATACTTATAAGGATAAGATTACAGTGGCTATTAGTACTACAGGCGCTCCGGAATTGGTTACTATTTTGCTGACAGATGTAGCGCCTTTTGCAGAAAAAGGCCTGTTGGAGCCATTAACTGAGCGGGCAGAAGCAAATGGTATTGACATGAGTGATTTTATTGATGCGGCTTTGGACATTACCAGCGTAGACGGGGAAGCATATGGACTGCCATTTCGTTATGATGGATCTGGAATTTATTATAATGTAGATATTCTTAGTGAATATGGTTATGATTCTTTCCCGGAAACATGGGATGAGATGCTGGAGCTGTGTGATCTTTTGTATGCTGACGGGATATACGGTTTTGCATGGCCATTGGGGAACCAGGCAAACGCAGCTACTCGTCTGGTACAGCAGCTTTACACTTATGGTGGTGATGTACTGAACGATGATGAGACAGAATGTCTGTTAAATTCAGATGCTGCAATAAGCGCATTAAATGCAATCGTAAGTACAATCGAGAATGGACAGGCTTCTCCGAGCAGCCTTGAGTATGATAATACTACAATGCGGGAGGCATTTGGAGCTGGTGAACTGGCTTTTAACTTTACTGGACCGTTTGACAGTTCCACTCTGGATGAAGAATATCCGGATCTGAACTATGCGACCGCTGTGATCCCCGGTATTGACGGTATGGGCGTAACTACGGCGAATGGCTGGTGCGTAGCTATGGCACAGAATTGCGATGAAGAGAATAAGGACGCGGCCGCAAGATTTATGGCTTATATTGTACAGCCTGAAAATCAGGCGCGAATTACGCAGTCTTTCCCGGCTAGCAAGACTTCTATTCAATATGAAGAATTTAGCACGGACGTACTTGCGCCGTTCGCAGAGCAGCTGGATAATTCCCGTGCCGAACCGTCTTATACACGCTGGAGTGAGATGGAACCAATTATTTATGAATATATTCAGTACGCTGTTTCCGGAAGTATGACGGTAGAAGAAGCCTGTGAAGGAATGACTCAGGATATTAATTCGTTATTACAATCCTGATGGAGCATGAAAGAGCCGGACTGTGAAAAGCCCGGCTCGCAACTCTCCCAGATGGTTTGCGGCATTCCGTTCGCAAAGCAGGAGGCGGAAAGGAGTTCGTAATGAAACGTACCTTGCTGACAAAGGATGAAAAACGCGCGATCCCGTTTTTACTTCCGGGTGTTCTTGTAACAGCATTGCTGATAATTTATCCGTTGGCATATATTATTTCAATGAGTTTTAGCGAAGATGCCATGACCATGAGCGGGTTTGCGGGATTAACCAATTATCTGAATCTGTTTAAAAATCCGCAGTTTCCGAAGGCAATAGTGAATACGATTTATTGGACATTTGGGACAGTGATATTTTCTTTCCTCATTGGCTTTGGACTTGCCCTGCTGATTAATCGACGCACAGTTCGGGCAAAAGGGTTTTGGAGAAGTGTTATTTTTATTGCATGGATTATACCTGGAGTAGTTAAGGCTACGGCATGGAAATGGCTGTTTCAGACGAATGGCGGTATGGTGAATCATATCCTCACCAGCCTTGGGCTGATCAGTGAAGACATTCCGTGGCTTACCAGTCAGAAATATGCGATGCTTTCTATTATCATTGTTCAGGTGTGGGCTTGTGCACCATACGTGATGCTGATGCTGAATGCGGGTCTTCAGCAGATTCCGATGGATTTGTATGAGTGTGCGGATCTGGACGGCGCAACGTGGTGGCAAAAAACAATGCGGATCACTCTGCCGCTTTTGAAAGATATCAGTTTTATTTGCATTCTTATGACACTTGTATGGGCGATTAATGAATTTTCACTGATCTGGATAATGACATCCGGCGGACATAATACAACGACACTTTCCTTACTGGTATATAATCAGTTTAAGGTATTGAACATTAATTCTGCTGCAGCCAGTGCAGTAATGCAGTTGATTATTACAATGGCGTTTGCGGGATTATATGTAAAATTTGTTATCAAGGAGGATTGATTATGAATGTGAAGCATGCCAGACAGATCATGGGTGATGGCCTCAGTTATCTGGTTTTGGCGCTGGCCGTGGTGGCTGTACTTATGCCTCTGGCATGGATTATTAGTACATCTATCAAGCCTTCAGCTGAAATCTTTTCAAATCCGCCCAGATGGATTCCGCTTGAACCGACCCTTGATAATTATATTTTGGTGTTGACTGAGAGTAATATTCCTTCGGCATTTCTGAATAGCCTCATTACAGGCGTTATTGCTGCATTTACCGCTCTGGCACTTGGGTGCAGCGCGGGCTATGCTTTCGCACGTTTCCGGTTTCGTGGAAGTAAAGCGTTATCATTGTTTATGCTAATCAGTCAGATGCTTCCTTTGACGGTACTGATGATTCCCATGTACTATATGGAAAACCGTATGGGGCTGATTGATACCAGGCTGGGGCTGGCTATGGCGCATTTGGTCATCTGCATGCCATTAGTTACCTGGATGGCAAGGGGATATTTTAAAGGGATTCCAAAAGAAATTGAGGAAGCGGCTATGGTGGACGGATGTAATACGCTACAATCGCTGTGGTATGTTATTTTGCCGCTGCTAAAGCCGGCTCTGGCAGCCACCGGCATTTATGCTTTCGTCTCATCGTGGAATGAATTTACGCTTGCGAATGTTCTGACACGATCAACAGCAAGTCGAACGGTACCAGTTACTTTGAGTGAATTTTCTTCTTACTTTAAAGTAGACTGGGGACAGACTATGGCTGCTGCGGTTTTGATCACTGTGCCGATTGTAATCGCTTTTATGTCAGTTCAAAAGCAGTTTGTCGCAGGGCTTGCCAGTGGTGCGGTAAAAGGCTAGATGAGAAAGCCTGCTATGTTTTAACGTAAATGGTTATTTATGCACTTATGTGTTGGTATAAGGTATAATATCTAACGGCGCAAAGTAAAACGACTAATGTCGTTTACTATAATTAAAAGGAGGATTTTGATAATGAGTGAAACTGGGAAAAGACTGGAGCAGCTGGGAATTCAATTGCCTGTACGTGACCGAAAAGGTCAGGGAGTAGTGGATGCGGTTATAGAGGATAATATGATGTATTTGTCTGCGCATCTACCTGTAGATCTGGATGGAAAGCCGGTGTATGTTGGGAAAGTAGGTGCGGATTTGGATGTAGATACTGCTTATCAGGCTGCGCGGCTGTGTGGTCTGAATGCTTTGGCAACGATTAAAGACTATATTGGTGAGCTGGATCGGGTGGATCATATAGTTAAGGTGCTTGGTCTGGTGAACAGTGCCGGTGATTTTTCCAGCCAGCCAGCCGTAATTAATGGCTTTTCGGACCTGATGGTGGAGGTGTTTGGACGCCGTGGCCAGCATGCACGTAGTGCTATGGGTGCATATGCCCTGCCAATGAATGTTCCGGTTGTTGTTGAGATGATTGTAAAACTGCGTTGAACGGAGGATACACAATGGATAAGATAAACCGTGTATTTATTGACGGCGCAGAAACAGAGCCGTCTTATAAAAAGAAAAGAGGAATTGTCCTGCTGCGCAGGGAAGGTGATTATATCTATATTTCTGGTCATGGACCGGAGGATCAGGTTACGGGAAGGCCGTTGTTTTCCGGACGAATTGGAAAAGATCTTACAGCGGAAGAAGGATATCAGGCGGCCAGAGAGTGTGCTGTTATTATTCTTGGCGCATTGAAGGATACGTTGGGTACGCTGGAACGGATAGAACGGTTTGTAAAAGTATTTGCGTTAGTAAACTGTGCGGAAGGATTTTGTGACATAGATGATGTGATGGATGGTTTTTCAGATACACTGGTGGATGTATTGGAAGAACGTGGCTATCATGCGAGAACAGTGATGGGTACTCATAATCTGCCAAATGGTAATATACCCTGTGAGGTAGAGGCTATCATTAAGGTGCGTGACTAAAATGTGTCGGAAGGGACAAACCTGCCTTTTTTCCGGCTATAGCGGAAATAGTACGGACATAGTATTATCCAGGCTTTCTGAGAATGGAGCAATATCTGTTTGTTCGAGCCTGCGTACTGGTAAAAATCCGTCTTGTCTGTGTGCTGGCGCACAGACAGGGGTTTTTTACGCAGGTTGTGAACAGCCGAACAGGGCAGAGATACTTTGCCTGCGTGTGGAAAAAGACAAACTCTGGCTGGGGAAAAAATATGAGATCCCTGGAACTGGACTGTGCCATATTTTGTATACCTCCAAAGGACTTTTTGGATGCTGTTACGGCAGCGGGGATGTGTTTCTGATGGATTTTTTGGGACATGTGCTCTGGCATGTCGGGCAGCAGCAAGGCGGGCATGCTCACTGGGGCGAATTGACACCAGATGGGAAATTTTTTACCTGGGTGGATTTGGGAATGGACTGCATTTTTTTCTGCGCATTAAAAAATGGCGTACCATGCGGAGCCCCATGGAGTGTACGTTTGCCAAAAGGGAGCGGACCACGACAAATCCTTTTCCTGAAGCATGAGTATGCTGCAGTAGTTCTGGAAACAATGAGCAAAATAGCTCTTTTGCACAGGACAGGCAGCAGATGGGAAATTGTTGACTTTGTTTCCTGTACAGGTA
>JAJQIE010000153.1 GCA_021199395.1 Lachnospiraceae bacterium
GTCATTGAGTTCTTCCTCCTCTTCATCATCCAGACGTCCCATGTCGTCGATATTTTCGTTCAGAATCCGGTAGGCTTCGACCAGAACCTCCTGCTTTTTCGCGTAATAAAAGCTCTCCAGAAAGGTCGAATTAATAAAATAATTTGCCAGGAACATAGTGGCGATCAGGAGGCTGAAAATAACCGTAAGCTGTTTTCTTATCGAACGTTTCATCCGTTACTCCACCTCAAACTTATAGCCCATTCCCCAGATTGTACGGATATAATCGCCTTTGTCCCCCAGCTTACTGCGCAGCTTTTTCACATGTGTGTCAATGGTTCTCGCATCTCCGAAATAATCATAATTCCAGACGCTGTTCAGGATTTTCTCTCTGGAAAGCGCAATCCCCTGGTTCTCTACAAAATAAGTCAGCAGCTCGAATTCCTTAAAGCTGAGCTCCACATTCCTGCCGTCAATCGTCACCTCATGCGCTGCCTTATTGATCTCTATACCGCCTGCGCGCAGAATGTCATCCGCGGAGAATCCGCTTGTCCTGCGCAGAATCGCTTCCACGCGCGCCACAAGAATCTTAGGACTGAATGGCTTTGAGATGTACTCATCCACACCTAGGTCAAAGCCAAGCAGCTCGTCCCGCTCATCCCCCTTTGCCGTCAGCATGATGATCGGCACCGTCGAATAAGCACGGATCTCCCGGCATACCTGCCATCCGTCCATTTTCGGCATCATTACATCCAGAATTACCAGAGCGATATCCTTCTGTTCAAAAAAAATATCAATTGCCTGCGCTCCGTCTTCCGCTTCTACCACGTCAAACTCTTTTTTTACGAGGAAATCCCGCACCAGCTTGCGCATCCTGCTCTCATCATCCACCACCAGTATTTTCAAGCGTTCCATATGCCCGTCCTCCCTTTCCTTTCACATCATTTGAACTTCCTTCGATACATGCACAATCCCATATACACTTTTCAATCAATAGTAACATCGAATTATGATAATCCTGTGAATGCATATGACATAAAATAAGTATATTTTGTGTCCCTGGAATGCTTT
Organism: Lachnospiraceae bacterium; assembly: GCA_021199395.1. Lineage (GTDB taxonomy): Bacteria > Bacillota > Clostridia > Lachnospirales > Lachnospiraceae > Choladousia. The sequence goes on from JAJQIE010000153.1 coordinate 1,051, forward strand.
GTCTCAGTATATCCGGTCGGGTGGATTTTGTAAACAGAGGATTTCTTTTTTACAGATATCCCTGTAAGCCCTCACACAGCTCTTTTTCTATCGAGGATAAACGTCGGCACACATCCTTTGAAGTCTCATCCGCATCCGCATACTGGTTCAGATATTTATGCAGGGATTTTATCCCCATATTGCAGCCGTCCGTGACGAGATCCGCGATTGTCTCGTCGCTTTCATCCATGCCAATCTTCACATTTATCTTTATCCATGACATTCCCTTCGCCACCGTCAGCGGATCCTTTTCCGCTGACTCATGGCTGTTCAGCAGCTCGTGAATCTCGCCGCCCAGATTTTCATGGTGGCTGCGGCTCTCTGTCAGCAGCTGCTTCAGGCCGCCGTCGTTTACCTTATCCAGCACACCGTTAATTGTAGATACAGCCATTTTTGTACCGGCGTCGCACTCCTTTAAAAGATGAATCGTGTCGTTTTCACTCATAATGTCCTCCTGTTCTGCCTGTAAAAAGGCAGTTATTTTTTTAGTATTTTCCCCAATGCCTGTGAAAAATATACTCCAGGAGGAAAATGTGTATATAAAACAAAACGGACAGCCTCCACAGCCGATCCTTTTTCTCAAAAGCACCGATTGTCCAGAGCTGTCCACTTCCTGAATCCTGATACGCTGGTACACTTAACTGGAGCAGACGGGAATCGAACCCGTGTCCGAAAGCCAATCCACTGTACTTCTACTATCATAGTCAGTTATTTGACATTCCCTCCGGCAGGCGGCAGCTGACAGCCTTCTGCTTTTAGTAGCTTCATCCTACGCCCATATGCGCAAAGCTTAACATATGTCGTTTCCCGCATTGTCGATGCCTGAGTCACAGGATGCGGGTGCCCCGTGCCAGACAGCTGCCGTCAGGCAGCGTATGCTAAATTATAATCTTCTTCAGCGTTTAATTTTAAGAGTGTGATTTAACGCATCACCTGCGGATAGCTTCTCCAGCTTCAAAGCCCCCGTCGAAACCTTTACTACCCCGGAGGGCCGCGTCTCTGTTCTTCAAAGACACGGCCTTTCATTACTTTTCCTATCTTAAACTTCAGGTTCTGAATTGTCAAGCAGTTTTTCCGTAATCGCGTTTTTGAATCATTTATCCAGATGCCAGATATCGTTATTATATTCCGCTATGGTCCGGTCAGAGGAAAAGAAGCCTGCCTGCGCAATATTAATCAGCGCGCTGCGTGTCCATGCGCGCGGGTTCGTCGCGTAATCCTGCATCGCCTGTGTTTTTCGTACAATATACGCGTTGAAATCCGGGAGCGTCTGGAACCAGTCCTTGCCAGTCAGCTCATTTTTCAGTCTGGCAAGGTTTTCCTCATGTCCTGCGGCAAGCATCTGCTCAGATGTCAGGAAATCAATCGCGCGGCGAATATTCGGATCTCCCTCATACCACTCTCTCGCACAGTAATCCCCGTCCGCATAACGGCGGATGACCTGATTGCTGGTCTGCCCGAAAATATAAATATTCCCGGTCCCCACGCGCTCCGCAATCTCTACATTTGCGCCGTCCATCGTTCCAAGCGTCAGCGCGCCATTGAGCATGAACTTCATATTGCCTGTGCCGGAAGCTTCCTTTGAAGCCAGGCTGATCTGCTCGGAGAGATCACAGGCCGGGATCATTTTTTCTGCTGCCGTCACATTATAATTTTCCACAAAGACAATCTGCATCCATTTCGATACCTCCGGATCCTCCGCTATAACCTTTGACAGAGTCAGGAGTGCATGAATGATATCCTGCGCGATCACATAAGCCGGCGCCGCTTTCGCCCCAAAAATACTGACAATCGGCGTCGCCGGAGTATGACCCGCCCTGATCTCGTAATACTGATGGATCAGGAACAGAAGATTCAGTTGCTGGCGCTTATATTCATGAAGCCGCTTGGACTGAATCAGGAACATCGCGTCCGGGTTTGTTTTTACGCCCTGCTTCCTCCAGAGCCAGTCAGCCAGAGCCTTTTTATTGTCCTTTTTGATCATATACAGCTTATTTAATACAGCGTCATCCTCTGTATACTGCATGAGCTTTTCCAGTTCATCCGCGTTCTTTTTAAATCCCGGTCCGATCAGATGCTCAATTTCTGCCGCCAGCTCCTGATTACATTTGAGCAGCCATCGGCGGAATGTAATACCATTTGTTTTATTGTTAAATTTTTCCGGATAAAGCCTGTAAAAATTCGCCAGCTCCGTATCCTTGAGTATCTGCGTATGCAGTGCAGCCACGCCATTTGTGGAATGGCTGAAATGGATATCCATATGCGCCATATGCACACGGTTCTCCGAATCTATGATATAGGTGACCGCATCCGGCGTCTTCTCCCTCACCAGCGCATCCAGCTTTTCTATAATCGGCATCAGCTGCGGAACCACCTCATCCAGATAGTGGCGCGGCCAGGTTTCCAGCGCTTCTGCCAGGATTGTATGATTCGTATAAGCGCAGGTATCTGTTACGATCTGCACTGCCTCCTCAAATTCGATCCCGTTTTCTCCAAGAAGACGGATCAGCTCCGGTATCACCATACTCGGATGTGTGTCATTGATCTGAATCGCAGCGTAATCCGCCAGATTGTGAAAATCGCAGCCGCGTGCCGCGCACTCCTCAAGAATCATCTGCGCCCCGGCGGATACCATCAGATACTGCTGGTAAATACGGAGCAGGCGTCCCTCCTCGTCGGAATCATCCGGATACAGGAAAAGAGTCAGGTTCTGCTCAATTTTCGTCTTATCAAAATGAATTCCCTCCTGAATGACAGATTCATCAATTGTATCCAGATCGAACAGGTTCAGGGAATTCGTCCTGCCTTCGTAGCCGGTCACTGCCAGCTTATAAAGCCGGGCTTTGTATTCCTTTCCCGCAAGCGTCACCGGATAAACCTTTTCGGTCCGTTCCGTCCAGTCAACGCCATTCAGCCAGTAATCCGGCGTCGTGCTCTGCAGCCCATCGCTGAAATTCTGATGAAACAGACCGCAATGATAGCGCAGTCCGATGCCGTCGCCCGGCAGGTTCATCGTCGCAAGGCTGTCCAGGAAACAGGCCGCCAGCCGTCCAAGTCCTCCGTTTCCCAGACTCGGCTCATTCTCAAGCTCCTCAATGTCAGACAGGTTTTTGCCCGCTTTCGAAAGCGCCGCTTTCACATCATCATACAGCCCAAGGTTGATCAGATTATTCGACAAAAGCTTGCCGATCAGAAATTCAGCGGAGATATAGTACAGCTTTCGTCCGGTCACCGGTACCTCCTGTTTCCGGCTCTGTGTCTGCACCAGATTCAGAAGTGCAGCGTAAATTTCCTCATTTTCCGCCTGTTCCAGATCCTTTCCGCAAAGCTTCGTAAGCTCCCTGTAAATTTCTTCCGCCATAATATTGCTCCTTTCCGCGATAAGCCGCCCGGTGGGAAACTAAATCCTGTTGTTTCCTCTGCTTTATCCTGTGAGTTTTCGTTTTCATTTTTTTATCCGGCTTTCAACTGCCGACAATGTGTACGACCTCATTACCATATTCGGTTTTACCATAATTTTTCGGTTTAATCTTGCAGTAAGGGAGCATTTTATGATACTATCCTATCATGATGAAAAAAGAGCAGCCAGAACAATATCAGGAAAAAAAGAAACACGGAAGTCCGCTTTTTCCGTTCAATATTTATCCATGCACCATCCCCGGCGACTTCCCTTCCGTAGCGCTGCACTGGCAAAAAAGTATGGAGCTGATTTATATCAAGAAAGGATGCGGAACCGTCCAGCTCGATATGCAGCCGATGGATGCGAAAGCCGAGGACATTTTTGTCGTTCCCCCCGGCTCTCTGCATGCGTTGCGGGAACAGCCGGGCATGTCCATGGAATACGAGAATATTATTTTTGACGTGGAGTTTTTGGGCAGCGCCGCGGCGGATATCTGTGCGCAGGAATATCTGATCCCTTTAAGTGTCGGCCAGTTGCTCGCCCCCATGCGCCTGCGGCTGGGTGAAAAAACGCCTTCTCTGGTCGGGACAAATGTCGCCGTCAGCGATACTGCGGATTTAAGCATATACCCGGAGATCGCCGCCTGCCTGAATACGGCTGAAAGGCTGTGTGAAATACGTCCGAGAGGCTACGAGCTGGGGGTCAAGGCGGCAGTTTTAAGCCTGATTTCCCTGCTGGTCCCGATGTGCCCGGACACGCCGCGAGAGGAATCTCCTTACACGGAGCGCCTGAAGACAGTGCTGAGCCGTGTCGAGCAGGATTACACAAAGCCGCTCTCCATTCAGGATATGGCGGACAGCTGCGGATGCAGCAGCAGCCATTTCATGCGCTGGTTCCGGCAAATGACCGGAAGCAGCTTTACAGCCTATGTCAATGAGCGCAGGCTGGCCTATGCCGCGGAGCAGCTTAGGCAAAGCAATGATAAAATCATACTGATCGCGGAAAACGCAGGCTTTGAAAACCTGTCAAACTTCAACCGGCAGTTTAAAACCCGCTACGGCGTCACGCCCAGCGGGTATCGCAGGAGAATCTGACAGGGCTGCTCCCTGTCAGTATTTTGAAAGTAAATTTTAATCCGGCAAAAATTCCGCCATCACCAAATTGCTCAAATCCATCCCGCGCTGAGTCAGAAAAATCCGTCCATTCCTCCTCTCCAGCAATCCCAAGGAGCAGAATCTGGCAATCGTATTTCCATAGACGGAATCCATTGGGCGATGAAACCGCCGGAGAAAGTCCTGTTCGGATACCCCCGATAGCATCCGCAGACCCAGCATCATAAATTCCCCCATTTCATCCTCCACAGAGAGACATTCCGCCTGTGTTTCCGCCCACGACTCTGCCTGTGACTCCATCTGTGGCTCTGTCCATGCTGCCTCATGGTTCTCAGCCCTTGTCTCAGCACGTATTCCCACATATTCTGATGCCCGTTCCCGGACAAAGAAATCATATTCCTCAAAATCAACCGGATTGCTGAAGCGAACTCCCACAAAAGCGTTATCCGAAAGGAAAGCCGACCTGTCATACGATACCTGACAATGTGGTTCCTCAGGTTCTCTCCCGTAAAACCGCAGGAACGAGGACGCGCCAAGCCCAAATCCCATATATTCCGCCCCGCGCCAGTATCCGATATTATGGCGGCACTCATATCCGGGACGCGCATAATTCGATATCTCATAATGCTCCAGCCCTGCTTCCCCAAGCAGGCGCTCCGTGAGCACGTACATCTCGCGTTCTTCCTCCTCTGAGGGAAGAAATCGCGGCTGCTCCCCATCTGCCCTTCTCAGGTCATCCTCATGATATTTCTCATAAAACGGCGTTCCTTCTTCAATAATTAAGCTATACGCGGAAATATGCTCCGGAGCAAGAGACAGTATCCGACGCAGGGTTTTCTCCCATGTTCGTGCTGTCTGCCCCGGAAGCGCTGACATCAGGTCAATATTGATATTTGTAAAACCGGCGCGTCTTGCCGCTCCATAGGAATCGAGAAAGGTCTCCCATGTGTGGATTCTGCCAAGCGCCGCAAGCTCCGCATTGTCTGCGGACTGCAATCCAAAGCTGATGCGGTTAATCCCGCAGGCACGGTAAGCC
>JAJQIE010000272.1 GCA_021199395.1 Lachnospiraceae bacterium
TTTTTAAAGAGCAAGACGACCGATCCGGCGGTGCTGGTGATCGATGAGGCAGGGCGGTTTGTGATCTCGCTTTTGTCCGGTCATATCGGCGGTGCGAACCGACTGGCAAATCAGGCGGCAGCGGCGCTTGGCGCTACGCCGGTGATTACGACCGCGACCGATGTAAATGGCAAATTCGCGGTCGATGTCTTTGCAAAGGATAACGGGCTGAGGATTGGCAGTATGGCAGCGGCGAAGGAAATATCCGCAGCTATCCTGCGCGGCGAGAAGATTGGAGTAGTCTGTGAGGGGAAAATGGAAGGAGAAATGCCACCGGAGCTGATACTGATAGAGACGATTCCTCGTGAAGACCCGGCGGGGGAATATTCCACACAGAGTGAGGGATGCCATCCGGCGAAGGAGATCCGCATCCTCCATGATATAACAGCCGTACAGTTGGGGGCAATTATTACGATTGGAGCTTCTTTTCGGGAATTGACGTTTTCGCTGAACAGATGTGATGCGGGTTCTGCTGAGGCAGAGCCTGTGATCTGGGTATCTCAGCTTCCCCCGGTGATTCTGGAGCTTTACCCGAAAAGCTATATCATCGGAATCGGCTGCAGAAAAGGAAAATCTGTGTGGGAGATCGCACGGGTGGTAAACCAGGCGCTCTGTGAACTGGGGATTACTATGGAAGAAATCGCAGGCGTAGCTTCTATCGATCTGAAAAAAAACGAGCCGGGTCTGGTGGAATTCTGCCGGAGAAATGCGCTCTGCTTTGAGACTTACCCGGCGGAAACGCTTGCCACAGTAAAGGGGGATTTCTCTCCGTCGGCATTTGTGCAAAGCGTTACAGGCGTAGATAATGTCTGTGAGCGCGCAGCGCTCTGTATGGCGAAGAAAATGTCTGCTCATGCGAATACGGATTTGGAGAAGGGCGGCGGGAGGCTGATCATGGGCAAGCAGGCGGAAGATGGCGTGACAGTCGCCGTGGCGGAACGAAGCTGGAAGGTGCGGTTCTGAAAATTCCTTTCGGCAAGGCGCAGACAGGCAAAACATTCTGCGCATTATGTACAAGTTCTTACGATACGGTCTACCAAGGGAACTAAGATATTGAGAATGTTGAGAACAGAAAATACTGAAATACAGAGAATATTGAAACACAGAGAATATTGAAACACTTGAAATACAGAGAACACGGGAATGGAGGATCTGGTTTGAAAAACAGGTTATATGTTGTGGGAATGGGGCCCGGCGATGAGAGGCTTATGTGTCGGAGAGCGGCGGATGTGCTTGCCGCGTGCGATACGATTATCGGGTACACGGTGTATGTGAATCTGCTGCGGGAGGCGTACCCGGACAAGGAGTTTCTGACAACGCCGATGACGCAGGAGGCGAAGCGCTGTGAGATGGCCTTTGAGGAGGCGGAGAAAGGGAAAACTGTAGCCATGGTCTGCAGCGGGGACGCAGGCGTCTATGGCATGAGCGGCCTGATGCTGGAGATTGGGGCAGCTTATCCGGACATTGAGGTGGAAGTGATTCCGGGTATTACCGCAGCGCTTAGCGGGGGAGCGGTGCTCGGAGCGCCTCTGACGCATGATTTTGCGGTGATCAGCCTGAGCGACCGGCTGACCTCGTGGGAGAAGATTGAAAAGCGGCTTGCTCTGGCGGCGGAGGCGGATTTTGCTATCTGTCTTTATAACCCGTCCAGCAAGGGACGCCCGGATTACCTGAAGCGCGCGTGCGACATCCTTTTGCGGGTGCTGCCGCCGGAGCGAATCTGCGGGACAGTGGAAAATATCGGGCGCGAGGGGGAGACGGCCAGACTGTATACCCTCCAGGAGCTGCGGGAAGCCAGGGTAAATATGTTTACGACGGTATTTATCGGGAATTCCATGACAAAAGAGATGAACGGACGGATGGTAACGCCGCGCGGATATCGGATCGGGTGAGCGGACATGGAGAATGAAATCTTTGAAAAAGCCCCCGTGCACAAGGCGTTTTTCAGCCTTGCCATGCCGGTCGTGATGGGCATGGTGGTTTCCCTGCTCTACAATATGGTGGATACTTATTTTATCGCGAGGACAGGGAATACGAACCTGGTGGCGGGCGTTTCTCTGGGAGCGCCGGTTTTCACCTGCATGATCGCGCTGGGGGATATCCTTGGGCTGGGTGGTAGCTCCGTGATATCGCGGCTGTTTGGACAGAAGCGTGACGAGGATGGCAAACGGATCAGTGTTTTCTGCTTTTACGCGTCTTTTCTGGGCGGGATTCTGGTGGCGGTGCTGCTGCTCGCGTTCCGGACGCCGATGCTGAATCTGCTCGGCGCTGATCAGGATACATGGACGCACGCTTCCGCATATTATACGTACATTGCTGCCGGAGCGCCATTTATTATCCTGACCTTTACACCGAATAATCAGCTCCGGACAGAGGGACTCGCAAAATCCTCTATGATAGGGAGTATTCTTGGTACAGTTGTAAATATTATTTTCGACCCTGTCTGCATTTTCGGGCTTGGCATGGGAGCGGCGGGAGCGGCAATCGCGACGGTGATCGGCAATATCTGCACGGATGTATATTATGTATGGGTGCTGAAAAATAAAAGCAAAAAGCTTTCCATCGATCCGAGAGCGCTTTCCATCACAGGGGCGGAGCTCTGCCAGATCCTTGCGATCGGCGTCCCGGCTTCTGTGACAAATTTTATGACCAGCCTGAGCACGATGCTCACGAACCGCAGCCTGCTCCCCTATGGGAATGACCGGGTGGCGGCGATGGGGATTGCGATGAAGGTCAATATGATCGCGGTTTTGGTGCTGGTAGGATTTGCTTTTGGGGCGCAGCCTCTGACCGGCTACAATTACGGGGCGAAAAATCAGGAGCGGTTAAAGCAGATTCTGGCTTTCTGCTACAAATTTGAGTGCGCGCTGGCAGTGGTATTTGCTGCAGTGCTTTCCGCGGTGGCGCGACCTCTGCTGGGATTGTTTACTGAGAACCAGGAGCTGGTGCGGATGGGCGTATCCATGCTCAGGTGGCAGCAGGCGGGGATGCTGTTTGTGGGGATCGTGCTTGTCACGACCTGCACCTTTCAGTCTGCGGGAAAAGCGATGGGAGCTTTCTGGCTTTCGATCAGCAGACAGGGGATTATCTTCGCAGCTGTGCTCTGGATACTGTCCGGGGCATTCGGATATCAGGGAATCCTGGCGACACAGGCACTCTCCGATCTGCTTACAGCCGTGCTTGCGGTGCTGCTTTTCAGACGCTATATCGTAAGCGAATGGAAGCGTCCGGACAGGCCGCGGATACAGTGAAAAAAGGTAAACGGTTCTGTAGACAGAACGGTAAAAATGCTGCACATCAGGCGGCGGAAAGGGAAAATGTATGAACAGGAACGGAGAATCAGGAGGTTTGCTGAATCTTATCGTGCGGCTGCTGGTCACAGTAGTCTCAGGAGGTATTTATTTTTATGTGATGCTGCCTCCGATCAATCTGAAATCTATGGAGTTCTGGCTGTTTTTATTTGTACTGCTGGCGATTTATCTGATTGTCACGCTGGTGACGTCCGGGCTTCGCATCACGAGGAATGGAAATTTTGTGCTGCCGCAGGGGATGTTTTTTTCAAGGTGTAAAATTCCGCTTTTTCTGATGGCTGTGCTTTTGATAGCCGGAATAATCGCGGGAATATATTCTTCTGTGATTTTTCACGCGAATTCCTATTATAATCTGCTCGATGTGCAGACCGGTGATTTTACGGAGGAAGTGGCGGAAATTTCCTATGATAAGATACCAATGCTGGACAAGGATTCCAGCGTCCAGCTCGGCAGCCGCGCACTCGGAAACCTGAGCAGCGACAGCAGCCTGGTATCACAGTTTGAGGTTTCTGACGAGGAATATTCTCAGATCAATTATCAGAACAATCCGGTTCGCGTGGCGCCCCTGCTTTACGGCAACCTCATTAAATGGTTTAACAACCGTTCCGAGGGACTGCCGGGCTATATCATTGTAAATATGGTCACGCAGGAGGCGGATCTGGTTCAGCTGGACGAAGGTATGAAATATTCGACGGGCGAGCATTTTGGGAGGAACCTCTACCGTCTGCTGCGCTTCCGTTATCCGACGATGATGTTCGGCGATGTGAATTTTGAGATCGACGAGGATGGGACGCCGTGGTGGGTATGCTCGCGCACTGTGCATAAGATCGGCCTGTTTGGCGGTGAGGACACGGATGGCGCGGTTCTGGTAAATGCGATTACCGGGGAAAGCGCCTATTATGAGGAAGTCCCGACCTGGGTAGACCGTGTTTATTCGGCGGATCAGCTGGTACAGCAGTATGATTACCACGGAACACTGGTGAATGGATGGATCAATTCCTGGCTGGGACAGAAGGGCATTACGACGACATCGGACGGGTACAATTACATCGCGATGAACGATGACGTCTATCTTTATACGGGCGTGACCTCGGCGGGAAACGATGAGTCGAATGTCGGTTTTATCCTGGTAAATCAGCGTACCAAGGAGGCGCGCTATTACAACATCACCGGCGCTACAGAGTATTCTGCAATGTCTTCTGCGGAGGGTGCGGTTCAGCATCTGGGCTATGCGGCGACCTTCCCGATTCTGCTGAACATCTCGGATGAGCCTACCTATTTTATGTCGCTGAAGGATTCCGCGGATCTGGTAAAAATGTACGCGATGGTCAATGTCTCTGATTACCAGATTACGGCGACTGGCAGCTCGGTAGCGGAATGCCAGGCAAACTATGAGGAGCTTCTGGTCGAAAATGGAATTAAAGTCACTGATCCGGTAGAGCTTGTCGAGACAGAGACGGATACCGTCACGGGAACTGTTACCGAAATCCGGTCAGTGGTCGTGGATGGCAATACTGTTTTCTATTTCTCACTGGGAACGGATACCTATTATGCAGTCTCCGCTGCGGATGACCAGAATGCTGTGATATATGATGTGGGCGATAAAGTCACAATTACGTATTATGTGGAAGATACGGGGGATGACAGCGGCGTCCTTACGGGAATCAGGGTAGAATAAAAAGGTAAAAAGTAAAATAATAAGAGAACAGAAGAATAAATAAAAAGCGAAAGAAAAAGAGATAAAAGGATAAAAGGATAAAAGGATAAAAAGATAAAAAGATAAAAAGATAAAAAGATAAAAAAGAAAGGGGATTGACCATGAAAAAAGGATGGAAAAAATTCGCTGGACTGACCTCTCAGGGCTATTCTGATCTGATCGCATTTGAACCTTCCCTGGATGCATGGAACAATGCGTTCGAGGTGCTTTTGGAAAACATTGCGGATGAGAGGGCCGGGAATGCCGATTACGCGAAAGAGCTGTATCAGGTTGACGACAGTACGGATTACCGCTACGATGTAAGCGAGTGGCTGGAGGATTACCTGGATGAGCTTGACATGAGAGAAGAGTATGAGCGGCTGGAGACGGCATGCCGGAAGCTTCTCACGCTTTTCGCGTGGGAAGAAGAATCACCGTCTGAGTTTTGTACCATGCTTTCGGTCGCACTTCTTGGACAGGGAAAAACACAGGAAGCGCTGACCTTTGATGAAGAATGGCTGCAGAAAGAGCCGGACAGCCAGTATGCGGTGGCCGCGCTTATCCGGGCGAGGATGAAGTGCTCTGATATGCAGGGAGCCAGAGAACTGGTAGAAGGACATATTACGGAAGCTACAAAATGTATTGAGGATAACGAGCTGATCTTTATTGCGGCGGAAGAGTTTTATCAGGAAGCGGGAGAGAAAAAGGCCGCAAAAAGGGTGCACAGGGAGCTGGAAGCGTTTGAAGAATTGCTGGATGATGAATTTGACGAAGAATTTGGCGGGGAATTTCTGGAAGATGAGGATGATTTAGCAGACATGGAGCTGCCGTTTAACTGAATCTGAAGTTTAAGCGGGGAGAAGGATTTATGCAGGTAATTGAGTATTATCATAGTACCAGACCAGAATACTGGCTTAGCCAGATGAAAAAAAGTGATTGGGAAGCGGGGCAGTATCTTTATGAGCTGCTGTCCCGGAACCGATTTAAAGAGATGACGGGCAGCCGCTCAAAAGTGATGATGCTCGTGGATGGGGAGGAGCTGGCTGCGTTTTGCACATATGCGGAAAAAGATGACATTCAGCCGACGGCACTGACTCCATGGATCGGATTCGTATATACTTTTCCCCAATACCGGGGACACCGCTATATGGGGATTCTGTTTGAAGAAATAGAGAACCAGGCGAAAAATGAGAATGTGCATGCTATTTATATATCCACCGGTCATACCGGGCTGTATGAAAAATATGGATATGAATTTTGTCAGATGATGAGAGATATGGAAGGGGAACCGTCCCGTGTTTACAGGAAATGTCTTATCCCATGATAAAATCGCCGCATGATGAGAAATACGAACGAAAGAATAGAAAAATATGATTGGAACAGGTACTTTGATTAATGTTGCCGCGATCGTGGCGGGAGGGATGATAGGACTTGCCGGAAAGAAACTGATGAATGATCGGCTGCATGATACATTGATGAAGTCCACAGGGCTTTGTACAATGTTTATCGGAATCGGCGGAGCGCTTGAGAAAATGCTCTCTGTCAGTGAC